>NZ_DBHKYV010000009.1:0-186654 GCF_057315035.1 Cupriavidus sp.
CTTTTGATATCGGAATTCCCCTGCCGGCGCTGCTGTCCCAGCTGCTGCTGGGGCTTGTCAACGGTGCCTTCTACGCCATGCTGAGCCTGGGGCTGGCCGTGATCTTCGGCCTGCTCAACGTGATCAACTTCGCGCACGGGGCGCTGTTCATGCTCGGTGCCGTGCTGGCATGGGCCGGCATGGAATACGCGGGGCTCAACTACTGGGTGATGCTGGTACTGTCGCCACTCGCGGTAGCCGTGATCGGCGTGGTCATCGAGAAGACACTACTGCGCTGGATCTACAAGCTCGATCATATCTACGGCTTGCTGTTGACTCTCGGGGTTACGCTCGTCATCGAAGGGGTACTGCGTTCGATCTACGGTGTATCGGGCCTACCCTACTCGCCGCCCGATGCACTGCAGGGCGCCACCGATCTTGGTTTCATGATCCTGCCGAACTATCGGGCCTGGGTGGTGGTGGCCTCGATCGTGGTATGCGTGGCTACATGGTTCACGATCGAACGGACCAAGCTGGGCGCCTACCTGCGCGCGGGCACGGAGAACCCCAAGATCGTTGAAGCATTCGGCGTCAACGTGCCGCTGATGGTGACGCTGACCTATGGCTTTGGTGTGGCACTGGCCGCGTTTGCCGGCGTGCTCGCGGCGCCGGTGATCCAGGTCTCGCCGCTGATGGGCCAGAACCTGATCATCGTGGTATTTGCCGTGGTCGTGATCGGCGGCATGGGCTCGATCATGGGATCGATCCTGACGGGGCTTGGCCTGGGCGTGATCGAAGGTTTGACCAAGGTGTTCTATCCGCAGGCGTCGTCGACCGTGGTGTTCTTCATCATGGTGATCGTACTGATGCTGCGACCCGCGGGTCTGTTCGGGAAGGAAAAATAATGGCGCAACGCCAACACTCGTCTCGCCGCGGCCAGGTCGCGGTATTCGGCGGCCTGCTACTGCTCGCCCTGCTCGCGCCAATGCTCGGCGCCTATCCGGTATTCGTGCTCAAGGTGCTCTGCTTCGCGCTGTTTGCCTGTGCCTTCAACCTGCTGATCGGCTATACGGGGTTGCTCTCGTTCGGGCATGCGGCATTCTTTGGCGGCGCCGGCTACGCGGCTGGCCACGCCATGAAGGAATGGGGCCTGACGCCTGAACTGGGCCTGCTGCTCGGCACCGGGTTCGCCGCACTGGCCGGCTGGGCCATGGGCGCCCTGGCGATTCGCCGCCAGGGGATCTATTTCTCGATGATCACGCTTGCACTGGCGCAGATGCTCTACTTCTTCTGCCTGCAGGCACCGTTTACGGGCGGCGAAGATGGCATCCAGGGCATTCCGCGCGGCAAGCTGCTGGGCCTGCTGCCACTGGACAATGACCTGACGCTCTACTACGTGGTACTGGTGATCGTGGTGGCTGCGTTCGCGTTGATCGTGCGTACGATCCATTCGCCCTTCGGGCAGATCCTGAAGGCCATCAAGGAGAATGAACCGCGCGCCATTTCCCTGGGTTATGACGTCGACCGCTTCAAGCTGCTGGCATTCGTGCTGTCCGCCGCGCTGTCGGGCCTTGCCGGATCGTTGAAGGCGCTGGTGCTGGGCTTCGAGACGCTGACCGACGTGCACTGGTCGATGTCGGGCGCGGTGATCCTGATGACGCTGGTGGGCGGCCTTGGCACGCTGACCGGGCCGATCGTCGGCGCCTTCGTGGTGATTGCGCTCGAGAACAAGCTCGGCGATCTCGGCACGTTTCTGGCCGGCATCACGGGCATCGACTGGTTCAATACGCTGGGCGAGTCGGTCACCATGGTGACCGGCATCATCTTCGTGATCTGCGTACTGACCTTCCGGCGTGGCATTGCCGGCGAGATCCATGGGCTCGCCGAACAATGGCGGGCACGGCGCAAGCCGGCCGCGCCGCTCGGCTCACATCTCGTCGATCGCGGTTGACGCGGTGACCACGCCGGCATCCTTCTCCAGCGAGAAACGGTCGCGCGTGGTCACATAGAAGCTGGCGCCGAAGCGGCCAACCGGGAAGTAGTCCTGCAGCCGCACGCGCCAGCGCTCGGTGTCGATCAGCCCGTCGCGTGCATGCAAGCGCAGCACGCGGCCGATAAAGATCTGGCGGCTTTCCGTTTCCAGCGTCTCCCAGAGATTGCATTCGAAAGCCACCGGCGCCTCGGCAATGCGCGGCGGCTCCACCTGCGTGCATGGCGCCGCGGTCAGGCCAACGTGCGCCAGTTCACTGACATCGGGCGGCAGGCGCTCGCCGCAGCGATGCATCTTCTCGGCCATGGCCTCGTCACTGAGATGCACCACGAACTCCCCGGTGCGCACAATATTGGCGGCCGTGTCCTTGAGCGCGCCATCGGCCAGCCGGTTGACGCTGATCATCACGATCGGCGGTTCCTCGCCCAGCATGTTGAACATCGAGAACGGCGCCGCGTTGGCCGTGCCATCGGGGCTGAGCGTAGTCACCAGCGCGATCGGCCGCGGCACGATCAGGCTGGCCATGAGCTTGTAGCGCTGGTACTCGGTGATCGCGCTGAAATCGATTTCCATGGTGTTCCTTGTTCAGGGCTGTGGCAGCCCCAGCATCTGCGCCAGGCTCTTCTCGCCCTGCATGCGCGAGGTTTCGATGCGTTGTTCGAGTTCGCGCAAATGCGCTTCCATCAGTGCTACCGCGCCAGCCGCATCGCGCGCTTCGATACAGGCCACGATGGCCGCATGCTCGTCGTGCTCGCACGGTGCATGGCCCGGGGGTTCATAAAGACCCACGATCAGCGAACAACGCGATACCAGTTCGGTCAAATAGCGCTGCAGTACCGCATTGCGTGCCAGTGCCGCGATTCGCAGATGAAAGCCGCTGGCCAGACGCGCCCAGGACGGCTGGTCGAAGCGGTGCATCGCATCATGCTCATCGGCAAGCTGGCGGCGCAGATCGCGCAAATCGTCCTCGGTCACGCGGGCGACGGCCAGTTCTACCAGTACGCGCTCCATGGCGCGGCGCGCCTCGAAGATCTGGCTGGTTTCCTCGGGCGTCGGTTCGGCGATCACCGCCCCCTTGTTCGGCCGCAGCGCCACGATGCCGTCGTGCGCAAGCTTTTCCAGTACCCGGCGCACCACGGCGCGGCCTACGCCGAACAGGTTGCACAGTTCCGGTTCCGGCAGCTTGGTACCGGGTACGAGGCGATGGTTGAGCACGCCGTCGAAGATCGACTGGTAGATCCTGGCATCGGCATCCAGCGGGTCGGTATCCGCGGGCTTATCGTCGGCCGTGACGGGCGTTTTCTTGGCAGCTTTGGTGGACATGACGTCGGTCAGGGAAACTATGGCCATGATGTTAGCGCGAAGCCGCGCTGTCGGATTCGGCCGGAACGCGCGCGTCCATGGCGTCGCAGATCGCGCCCGGCGTGGTCATCCAGACCTCGCCATGTGAACGGCGTGCCGCGATATGGGCCAGCGCACGACGCAGATGGCGTAGCCGGTAGGGCTGTCCGACCAGGTACGGATGCAGCGCAATGCCCATTACCAGCGGCTGGGGATGCCGCGCATGATTGGCCTGCAGCAGCATCTCGTCGAACTGGTCGATGATCATGTCGGCAAACGCCGCGCCGTCGAGCTGGCGCCCGATGATCATCGGAATGTCGTTGAGCTCCTGCGGATACGGAATCGACCACAGTGCCCCGCCGTCACGCGTGCGCATCCGTACCGGCCGGTCGTCGTGCGCCCAGTTCAGCGTATAGCGATAGCCGCTCTCGGCCAGCAGGTCGGGGGTGACCGGTGTCTCGGAGATCCATGGCGACAGCCAGCCGGCGGGCGCCTTGCCGCTGTGCTCGCGGATCCGGTCGCGGCAATGCTCGAGCAACGCGCGTTCGCCGGCCTCATCGAATTCACTCTGCCGATGGGCGTTGGTATGCCCATGGCCAATCAGTTCGTCGCCGCGTGCCAGGCAGGCATCGAGCAATTCCGGGCAATGGTCATACAGCGACGTATTGAGGACCACGCCGGCCGGCATTTCGAGCTGGTCGAACAGTTCCAGGCAACGCCATGCGCCGACCCGGTTGCCATACTCGCGCCAACTGTAGTTCAGCACATCGGGCTGCGGCGATACCGGCCCCAGGTTGGCGCCCAACCCCTCGCCAAACGCAAAGTGTTCGATGTTGAAGCCCAGGTAGACCGCCAGCCGCGCGCCCGAGGGCCAGCGGAAGTCATCGACGTCGGTGATCGGCCGGTACGGGAAGCGGCCGTGATGGCGTAATGGGCCAAACGCGGGTCCAAAGGTGGGCCCTGCTACAGCTTGGACAGCCGCCGACGGGCGCGGATTGAGGGTCATGAACGATTGCCTTTCTTCTGATTTGGTGCATCGCCCCGGAAACTGGCACCGCATTCGTGCGCGGCGCCCCGTTTCAGATCGTATGCATACGTTTCACCAAATCGTTCGCAATATTCAGACCAGATCGTAGACGTGTTGTATTTCCATATGTCGCAAAGTTCTCCGGTGATTTGTCAACGCTTTGGCATGGCTCTTGCAAGCCACCGCCTCGACACCAACCCATCCGGAGATCTGCCATGTTTCGTCCCCAACGCCGTGCACTGATCGCGGCAGCCGCTGCCGCCTGCGTGATGACCGCCCTGCCCGCGCACGCCGCCGACACGATCAAGATCGGCCTGATCACGGCGTTGTCGGGGCAGTCGGCCCGTGCCGGCGAAGCCCTGACGCGTGGCATGACCGTGGCCATCGACGAGATCAATGCCAAGGGCGGCCTGCTTGGCGGGCGCAAACTCGAACTGGTACGCCGCGACGACGAGGGCAACCCCGCCAAGGGCGTACTGGCCGCGCGCGAGCTGATCTACAAGGAAAAGGTCGCCGTACTGTTTGGCGGACTCGACACGCCGGTATCGATGGCCATCGTGCCGATCGCCAACCAGGAGAAGGTGCCGTTCATGGGCCCTTGGGCCGCGGGCACCCCGATCACGCATAACGGCGCCAACCCCAACTTTGCGTTCCGCGTGTCGGCCGTGGACGAGGTGGTCGACAAGGCCATGCTCCAGTACGCGCAGAAGGCGTTCAATGCCAGCAAGCCCGGCCTGATCCTGGTGAACAACCCATGGGGCGAATCGAACGAGAAAGGCATCGTCGCCGCCATGGCCACCAAGGGCGGCAAGCCGGTGGGCGTCGAGAAGTTCGAAGCCAACGACGTCGACGTAGTGCCGCAACTGGGGCGCCTGAAAGCTGCCGGTGCCGACGTCCTGCTGATGGTAGGCAACGTGGGCCCGTCCGCGCAGGTGGTCAAGTCGCTCGACCGCATGGGCTGGAAGGTGCCGGTGGTGTCGCATTGGGGTCCTGCCGGCGGACGCTTTACCGAACTGGCCGGCCCCAACGCGAAGAACGTCCACTTCGTGCAGACCTACAGCTTCTTTGGCACGCAAACGCCGGTCAGCACGCGCGTGATCAATGACCTGAAGGTCAAGTACAGCGACGTCAAGGGACCGGACGACATTACCCCCGCAGTGGGCGTGGCCAATGCCTACGACGCGACGCAGCTCGCGGCGCTGGCCATTGCCAAGGCCGGCAGCACCAAGGGCGATGCGGTTCGCGAAGGCTTCTACAAGATCGACCGCTACGAAGGCCTGATCAAGACCTACGTAAAGCCGTTCTCGCCGCAGCAGCATGACGCACTGACCGAAAACGACTACGTGTGGGCCCAGTTCATCGACAACCGCATCGTACCGGTCCAGAAGTAAAGCGCTTCAACCCCTGATTGTTCGTCTTTGCTCCCCTCTCCCGCAGCGCGGGAGAGGGGTTGGGGGAGAGGGCAAGAGGTTCTGCTTGCCGCGAATCGCAATTTGGACCGCCGGCCCTCTCCCCCGCCCCTCTCCCGCAAAACGGGAGAGGGGAGAACACCACCACTAAGGATTCACCATGTTATGGATATCGGCCCTCATCAGCGGGCTTGGCCTGGGCAGCATGTACGGGCTGATGGCGCTGGGGTTCCACATCACCTACGCGGTATCGGCCACGGTCAATTTCGCGCAGGGTAGCTCGATGATGCTGGGTGCCGTGCTCACCTACACGTTCGCGCAGACACTGGGCTGGCCGATGCCGCTGGCCATCGTGCTGGCACTGGCGCTATGCGCACTGTATGGCCTGGCGGTCGAATTCCTTGCCGTGCGGCCATTTGCGAGCCGTGGTTCGAATGCATGGCTGATGGCGACCGTCGCGCTGGGCATCGTGCTCGATAACGTGGTGATGCTCTGGTTCGGCACCGAGCCGCGCAGCCTGCCGTCGCCGCTGGCCGCGCAGTCGGTGCAGCTGGGTAGCACCGGCGTGGGCGTGTATCCGCTGCAGTTGGTGATTCCCGTGGTGGGCCTGGCATTGGCCGCCCTGCTCCACTACGTCCTGCGCAAATCGCGCTGGGGCGTGGCAATGCTGGCGGTCGTACAGAACCGCGATGCCGCGCGCCTGATGGGAATTCCTATCCGTCGCACCATTGCCGGCGCATTCGCGCTGTCGACGCTGCTGGCCGGTATCGCTGGCGTACTGATCGCGCCGCTGTTCAATGTGCAGGCGGACATGGGCACCGTATTTGGACTCAAGGCATTTGCGGTGGCCATCCTGGGCGGACTGTCGAGTGCCTGGGGTGTGATGGTTGCCGGACTGATCTTCGGTGTGGCCGAAGCACTGGTCACCGCCTCGCTCGGTTCCAGCTACACACAGATCATCACGTTCACGCTGGTGATTGCGCTGCTGGCCCTGCGGCCAGACGGCCTGTTCGGACGCGCGGAGGTACGCAAGGTATGAGCAAGACCATGATTTCTTCCGCCTCTTCCACTTCCGCCACACCTTCGGCAACGCCGCCCCGTGCCGCCACACCGTGGCTCGGACTTGGCACGCCGCTGCAGATCGTGGCCACGGTGGCAGGCCTGCTGGCCGCTGCCGCGCTGGCCTTGAGCCTGAATGGCTATTTTGTCTTCGTGATTGCCGGCGTTGCCATGCTGGCGATCTGTGGCGTCGGCCTGAACCTGCTGCTCGGACTCACGGGTCAGGTTTCGTTTGGCCATGTGGGCTTCTATGCGATTGGCGCCTACGCGGTGGCCATCCTGACCGGCCAGGCCGGCTGGAGCTTCTGGGCCGCATGGCCGGTCGGCGCCCTGGTTGCCGCCATGCTCGGTGCCTTGCTGGCCCTGCCCGCGTTGCGTGTAAAGGGCCCGGGCCTGGCCATGGTGACGATTGCGTTCGGCTTTATCGTCGAACATGGCGCCGTCGAATGGCGCGGACTGACCGGTGGCCAGAACGGATTGATGGGCATAGCGCAACCGTCGCTGCCCGGCGTGGAAGGTGGCGAGCGCGCGCTGGCGGTGATTGCCATCGCGGTGCTGGGTCTGGCGCTGGCAGCCTATGCGCGGATTGCACGCGGCAGTTGGGGCGCAGCCATGCGCGCGGTGCGCGACAGCGAGACCGCCGCCGCATCGATTGGCGTGAATCCGCTGGTGGTGAAGACCGTGGGCTTTGCATTCTCGGCTGCGCTGGCCGGGCTCGCCGGCGGATTGTTCGCCCCGTTGCAAGGCATGGTCACGCCAGGCATGTTCTCGTTCCTGCAGTCGATCCTGTTCGTACTCGTGGTGATGATTGGCGGTGCGGGCACCGTGGCCGGGCCGATTGCCGGTGCCGTGGTGGTCGGGTTGCTGCCCGAATTGCTGTCGAGCCTGGAAAACCTGCGTCTGCTTTGCTTTGGCGTATTGCTGCTGGTGGTGCTGTGGGTGGCGCCGACCGGCATCGTCGGCGTGGTGATCTCGGGGTTCCGACGCCTGCATCCTGCGTCGCCGGCCGCCCATGAACACGTAGCCGGCGCCACGCTGCCCGTGCGTGCCCCCGAATCGCGCCGTGGCCTGTCTGCGTTGAACCTGTCGATGGTATTCGGTGGCGTGCGCGCGGTGGACGACCTGTCGTTCGACCTGCCGCCCGCACAGGTGACCAGCCTGATCGGCCCCAATGGGGCCGGCAAATCGACGGTGCTCAATATGTTGTCCGGCTACTACCGTCCGCGTACCGGTGGCCGCAAGCTTGGCGCCGCCGATTTGCCCGCGCGCGGCGCCTGCCATAGCGCGCGCAACGGGATCTCGCGGACCTACCAGACCACGCAACTGTTTGCAGGCATGAGCGCGCTCGACAACGTGGCGATAGCGCTGACGCGCGGCAAGCTTGGCGCTTTGCTCGGCATTGCCGGCTTCACCGCCGCCTCGGTGCGCGATGAAGCGCGCGCATTGCTGGCCGCCTGCGGCTACACCGGCAACCCCGATGCCAGCGCGGCCGACCTGGCCCACGTGGACCGCCGCCTGGTGGAAATTGCCCGCGCACTGGCCACGCGACCCGCCGTACTGCTGCTCGACGAGCCCGCCGCGGGCCTGTCGCGCGAAGACAAGGCCACGCTGGGCCGCCTGCTGCGCAGGATTGCCGATAGCGGCGTAGCCGTCGGCCTGGTCGAGCACGACATGTCGCTGGTGATGGATGTCTCGGACAACATCGTCGTGATCGATGCCGGCCAGCGGCTGGCGGCCGGCACGCCAGAGCACGTGCGCACCGATCCGGCCGTGCGCCGCGCCTACCTTGGCGATGCATCGAGCGCGCCGCAACGCAAGCGCATCGCCACGGCCGCCGGCCAGGCATCGCCGCCGGAAGTACTCGGCGTCAGTGCCCTGCGCGCGGGCTATGGCGCCGCCCCGGTACTGCACGACGTCGACCTGCAGGTTCGCGAAGGCGAGATGGTGGCGCTGCTGGGTGCCAATGGTGCAGGCAAGTCCACGCTGATGCGCGCACTGTCCGGCCTGCACCGCCCGGTGCAAGGCGGCATTACCTTCGACGGCACCGACCTTGCGCGCCTTGATGCGGCGAAGATTGCCGAGATGGGCGTGGTGCTGGTGCCGGAGGGCCGGCAGGTATTCCCCGAGTTGTCGGTGCTGGACAACCTGCGCCTCGGCGCGTTTCCGTCCGGTCCGCTTGCGCGCGGCGAGATGATGCTGCGGATCGAGTCGATGTTCTCGCGCTTTCCGCGCCTGCGCGAACGCCAGCACCAGCGTGCGGGCCTGCTGTCGGGCGGTGAGCAACAAATGCTGGCCGTGGCGCGTGGCCTGATGTCGAAGCCATCGGTGCTGCTGCTCGATGAACCGTCGCTGGGCCTGGCACCAAAGGTCATCGACGAACTGTTTGCCTCGCTCGACCAGCTGCGCGAGGCTTCGATCACGATCCTGCTGGTGGACCAGATGGCCGCACTGGCGTTGTCGCTGGCCGATCGGGCCTATGTGCTCGAGGAAGGCCGTGTCGTCGCCAGCGGCGATGCCGAAACGCTGGCCAACGATCCGGCGCTGGTGCAGGCATACCTGGGCGGACAACACTGATGCCGACAATGACGCAAACATCGATGCCGACGCCGATGCCTCAACTGGCAAGGTCACGCACGGGCATGGTCACGAGCCCGCATGCGCTGGCCAGCGAGGCCGGCCTCGAGATCCTGCGCGCAGGTGGCAATGCGATCGAGGCCGCGATTGCCATGGGTGCCACGCTGGCCGTTACCTATCCGCATTTCACCGGCCTTGGCGGTGACGCATTCTGGATCCTCAGCGACCAGCATGGCAGCGTCAGGACGCTGTCGGGCATCGGCCAGGCCGCCGCCACGCTACCCGACTATGGCAATGCCATCCCGCCACGCGGGCCGGCCTCGGCATTGACGACCGCGGCAACGGTCGACACCTGGGACCGTGCGTTTGCCATCAGCCGGGCCCAATGGGGAGGCCAGCAACGGTGGGCGGCCCTGTTCCAGCGCGCGATTGCGCTGGCCCACGAAGGATTCGACGTCACGCCATCGCAGCAGTTCTGGCAGGCGTTTCGCCAGGACGAACTGGCACAGTGGCCGGGCTTTGCCGCGGCCTTCATGCCGGACGGCCGGCTCCCGCAGGCCGGCGATCGGCTGCGCCAGCCTGCGCTGGCACATAGCCTCGAACGGATTGCCGAACACGGCGCGCGCGAATTCTATGAAGGTGAATTGGCCGAACGCATCATCGCGGGGTTGCGCCAGGCAGGTTCCCCGCTGACCATGCAGGACCTGAGTCGTACCGCGGCGCGCGACGAAGCACCACTGCGCGTGCCCTACCGTGGCGGCGAACTGTTGAGCCTGGCACCGCCGACCCAAGGCGTGACCACATTGCAGATCATGGGCATCCTTGACCGGTTCGACATCGCCAGCATCGCGGAGGGCAGCGCGGACTACTACCACGTGCTGGTCGAGGCCATCAAACAGGCGTTTATCGAGCGCAACCGCCATGTCGCCGACCCGGAGTTCGTCACAGTACCCGCCGATGACATGCTGTCGCCGGCACGGCTCTCCGCCCTGGCGGCAAACATCGACCCTGCGCATGCCCTGCCCTGGCCGCACGTGTACCAGCATGGCGATACGGTGTATCTGGCCGCGGTGGATGCCGAAGGCCGCTGTGCCAGCGTGCTGCAAACCGTCTACTTCGATTGGGGCAGCGGTGTGGTGGCAGGCGATACCGGCATCCTGTGGCATAACCGCGGTGCGGCTTTCAGTGCCGACCCAACACATCACAACGCGATTCAACCGGGCAAACGCCCATTCCATACGTTGAATCCGGGAATGTATCTGCGTGAAGGCAAGCCACGGCTGTTGTATGGCACCCAGGGCGCCGATGGCCAGCCACAAACGCTGGCGGCGGTGCTGACGCGCATGATCGACCATGGCATGGATCCGCTTGCAGCCCTGTCGCAGCCTCGGTTCCTGCTGGGCCGCACGTTCTCGGATACGCGCGACAGTCTCAAGATCGAGGCCGATGCCGGCGACGATGTGATTGCCGCGCTTTCGACCCGCGGTCACGAAATCAGCGTGATCGCCGCGCAAAGTCCGCTGGCAGGACATCCTGGTGCCATCGCGTTGTACGACGACGGTAGCTATGCCGGTGCGCATGATCCACGCAGCGATGGTATCGCCATGGGGCTGCAAGGGACATAGCGCACCCAACCACCAATGTCCGGCATCATGCAGGAAATCGGCGAAGCCCTGCATGACGCCCGTATGAAACACCTAGGCTCTGTAGCGCTTTTGTATCGGACCGGAACCCACGCTCGCTCGGACCGTCCAATGCAATGACTGTCGACTGGCCGTCACGGTGCGCTGCAGCGTGCAAGTGCCGGCGCGATCGTCCACAATCCCGACGGAGGGATGCACCGCTGCACTGTTGCAACGGTCCATGCATTCCCCAATGTCCCCAGCAAACCGCTCCCCTCTCGCCAAGGAGAACACCGTGCTGAGCCCACATGAACTGGCCACGCTGATGCTGATCGGCAACGGCCCACAAACCCGCGACGACACCGTTGCCGTCGCTCCTCGCGAAATCGATCCTGTCGATCTCGATGCATTGATCACCAGGGAACTGGTAATTCTGCAGTCCGAACAGGGCAAACGTCCTTGCCCGCAAATCACCGCCCACGGCCGCTCGATGCTTGCAGCGGTTGGCCGCGTAGCGTAGTCCTGCATCAGCTTTACTGCTCCTGCATCTGCTTTACCGCCTTGCCGCGCTTTTCCGCCGATTAATCTGCCGGTTTCGTTACCGGACAACGGCTGCCGTCTTCGTTGCGGCCGCCGGCGTCTGGTAGCCATCGGTCAGAGTCTTCAGGAATGCAATCACGTCGCGCATCTCGCCCTCGGTCATCAAGGGCTTGTCGCCGGGCTTGCCGCCAAACGGCGCTTCCATATTGACGTTGGCGTGATACTGGACCGGCAGGTCATCGAACTTGCGTACCTGACCGTCGTTGCCGCGCGGATACCATTTCTGCGGCTTGACGTCGCGCTCGGCATAGAAATGCAGCACCTCGTCGAGCGAATGGAAGATGCCGTTGTGGAAGAATGCTTGGCGCAATGCCACATTGCGCAGTGACGGCGTGCGGAACAACCCGCAGTAGTCGGTGCGATCCTTGAGATCGGTACGATCGGGGCCGCACAGTCCCATGTCGTAGAACGCCGGGTCGGCATTGCCGGGCAGCTTGCGGTTGCGCGGCACGCCTACCGCGATAAAACCGAAATCCGAGAACGCCGGGAATGCGCCTTCACGGATATCACCCGGGTGGCATGCGGCACAGTTGCCCTTGTTCGGATCGTTGAAGACGCGCAGGCCGCGCAGTTCCTGCGGATTCAGCTTTGCCTGGCCGCGCAGCACCGCATCGTACTTGCTGGTGTATGGGTAGAACTCGGACGGTGTTTCCTGGAACACCTCCAGCGCCATCAGCACCGCATTGAACGCGGTAGCCTCGTCGTCGAGCACATCCTGACCCAGCACCTTGCGGAACGCGTCGGCATGCGGACCGTTGCGGATCTTTTCCACGACCACACGCGGCTCGCCGTTGGCCATTTCGTGCGCCGACAACAAGGGAATGCGTGCCTGCTCGTGCGCCGACCCCGCGCGACCATCCCAGTTGTGGCCGCCAGTCGGCCCCTGGTCTTCGGAGTCGTCACCATCATCCTCATGATAGTGATCGGTATAGGCCGGTACGTTCTGCACATAGCGCAGCGAAGGCGCCGCGCGCACCCCGGTGCGGGTCATGTCGGCACCGCCCAGTTGCACTGACAGATGATTCGGCGGCCCGTACGCATGTTCCGGGCTGTGGCAACTGGCGCATGACTGCTTGCCCGACGCCGACAGCGAGGGATCGAAGAACAGCGCCTTGCCCAGTGCATTGAGCTGCGCGATGTTCGGATGACGCTCGGCCATCATCGCGTAGAACGGCTTCGGTTCAGCGGGCTTGGGGCCAACGCCCGTGGCCGCGCTGGCGGCAACCTGCACGGTCCCTGCCGACGGCGCGGCGGCACCCTCCTGCTTGCCACACCCCGTGGTCAGGCTGGCCAGCAGCGCAAGCAGCAGGCCGCCGGCAACACGAATCCAGGTATAGAGCGACGGGAACGCAGCGTTCCACAACAGCGGCGGCAAACTCATGACGCGACGATGACGACAAGATGACGAAGGAATGGCGCCACAGGCTATGCGGTGTATGTGACATCCACATGTCACGTCATTGAACCGACACCCTGTGTTGGCATGTATCGATGTGAAGCAAAGCGCATCATCAATCTGACACAAAGGCGGCTCAAACTCGCGGCGCACCCAGAAGTACCCACGTTTTCTTGAAGCACCGCAGCACTCCCACATATAAGAAAGAGGAAAACCATGAGTCGTTATCCCCGTCTGTGGCCGCTGGCCGCATTGGCCGCTGCATGCCTGTCCGCCTGTGGCGGCAGCGATTCCAGCACGCCCGCCGCCACCACATCGGGCGTCGTGACCGGCAGCTACTTCGAGCATGCCAAGGTCTGTATCGACGCCAACAACAATGCCAAGTGCGATAGCGGCGAAGCATCGGTCTTCACCGATGCCAAGGGCGCATTCACTGTGAACGGCCAGGGCCCGGTCGTGGCCGAGATCGATACGGACGCATTCCGTAACGACGATGCCGGCGGTCATGCCGCGGTGACTCGCAAGCTGGTGTTCCGTGCACCGGCCAACGCCAATGCCGTGCTCAGCGCGATCTCCACCGAGCTGGCCGCGCTGATAGACGCCAACGGTGGCAACCTTGACACCGCGCGTACCCAGCTGGCTGCCCGTCTTGGCGTGGCGGCAGACAAGCTGCTGGAAGACCACAACAAGGAAACCGACAGCAAGGTCAAGGCCGCGCTGCAAGCCGAAATCGAACAGGCCATCGACCTGATCGCAACGGCCGTGGCCTCCGGCGGCGATATTGGTGCCGCGATCCGCGACGGCGTAACCAAGCGCCTGGCGCTGAACAACATCAAGAACGTGGTGGTGATCTACGCCGAGAACCGCGGCTTCGACAACCTCTACGGCCTGTTCCCCGGCGCCAACGGCATTCCGGGCGTGAACCCGACCGCAGTCGGCACGGTCGAGCCGCAAAAGGATTTCGACGGTTCCACGCTCGCCTCGCTGCCGCCCACCTGGGGTGGCTTCACGGCGGCAGGCCAGACGGTGACCTTGCCGCAGGCCAACACCGTGGGCTGGGCCAACAAGCCGTTCCGCATCGACGATCCGGCCGGCGTGAACGGCACCGGCGTGGTCGTGGGACAGAACGTGATCACGCGCGACCTGGTACACCGCTTCTACAACAACCAGATGCAGATCAACGGCGGCAAGAACGACAAGTTCGCCGCGTTCTCCGATGCCGGCGGCATCACCATGGGCTACTACGACGGCAGCAGCATGGCCATGTGGAAGCTGGCCAAGGACTATGTGCTGGCCGACAACTTCTTCATGGGTGCGTTCGGCGGTTCGTTCCTGAACCACCAGTATCTGGTCTGCGCCTGCGCACCGAAATACCCCGATGCCGACAAGTCGGTGGCATCGGCCTCGATCTCGTTGGTAGCCGCCGACGGCAAGAGCCTGGCACTGAAGGACACCAGCCCGGCCAGCATCCTGACCGGCACGGCCGCATACCAGAACGACAGCACGCTGACGCCGAAGGACAGCAGCGGCATGTTCTACGCCGTGAACACGATGCAGCCCGCTTACCAGCCTAGCGGCAATGCACCGGCCTCCGCGGACACGACCAAACTGCTGGCCGACCCGTCCAAGGCCAACACGCTGCCCGCGCAAACCCAGGACACGATTGCCACACTGCTGGATCAACGCGGCGTGAGCTGGGCATGGTACTCGGGCGCATGGAAGGCTGTCTCGGCCGATCGCACGCTGATCAACAACGGCCAGGCCGTGCCGAACTTCCAGACGCACCACCAGCCGTTCAACTTCTACGCGGCATTCAGCCCGATCGACCACGCCGACTACCGTGCGGCCCACCTGAAGGACTTCGATACCCAGTTCCTGGCCGATGCCGCAGCCGGTACGCTGCCCGCCGTGTCGTTCTACAAGCCGCAAGGCAACCTGAACCAGCACGCCGGCTACGCCAACGTGGCAGATGGTGACGCGCATATCGCCAACCTGATTGCCCAACTGCAGAAGAGCCCGCAGTACAACAACATGCTGATCGTGGTTACCTACGATGAGAACGGCGGCTTCTACGACCACGCACCGGTACCGACCGCCGACCGCTGGGGCCCAGGCACGCGGATTCCGGCCATCATCGTGTCGCCGTTCGCCAAGCGCGGCTTCGTCGACCACACGCAATACGACACTGCCTCGGTGCTGCGCTTCATCACCCACCGCTTTGCGCTGCCAACGCTGCCGGGCCTGAAGCTGCGTGACGATTCGCTGCTTGCCAATGGCAAGCCTGCGATGGGCGACCTGAGCAATGCGCTGACGTTCCCGGCGCAGTAAGGTGGCACACAATAAGCCGGCACAATAAGGCTGCACAATAAGCCGGATACGGTCCGCCAGCGCATGCTGTGCGGATTGCGGTCAGATCGAGGGTGGTTCCGCAAGGACCACCTTTTTTTTGCCTGAAGGGTTGGCGTCGGCGCTTCACCGACAGGCATGCGAGGCCGATGGGACTATAGTCCGGTGAGTTCCCTCCCAAAAACCAACAAGGAGACTCCCATCACCGGCTGGCAATCGGATATCCCCGCACGACTTGACCGGCTGCCGTGCTCCGCCTGGCATTGGCGCGTCGCGATTGCGCTTGGTGTGGCCTGGGTGCTCGACGGGCTCGAAGTCACACTGGTTGGATCGGTCGGCGCGGTCCTCGAACGGCCCGATACGCTTGGCCTCGATGCGGCACAGGTGGGCTGGACCGGCTCGCTCTATATCCTCGGCGCGGTGATTGGCGCACTGGTATTCGGCCGCATGGCTGACCGGCTGGGCCGCAAGAAGCTGTTCCTGGCCACGCTGGCCGTCTATATGGCTGCCACCCTGGCCACGGCGTTCTCGCCAAACTTCGCCTTCTTTGCGGTGTGCCGCTTCCTGACGGGGCTGGGCATCGGCGGCGAGTACGCAGCCATCAACTCGGCGATCGATGAACTGATTCCGGCGCGCGTGCGCGGACGCGTAAACCTGGCCATCAACGGCAGCTTCTGGATCGGTGCCGCGCTCGGTGCGGGATTGAGTCTGGTCCTGCTGGATCCCCGGGTATTCGGCCCGGTCTGGGGCTGGCGCGCCTGTTTCGCGCTTGGCGCGGTGCTGGCCATCGCCATCGTACTGATCCGCCGCCATGTACCGGAAAGCCCGCGCTGGCTGGCCACCCATGGCCGGCATGAGGAAGCCGCACAGGTGATTGCGGCAATCGAGACCGAGGTAGCGCGCCGGCATGGCCCCTTGCCACCACTGGCGCCAGGCGCCACTGTTGCCTACACCGGAAAACCGATACCTGCCCTGCGCGATATCGTGCGGTTGCTGCTGCGGCGCTACCGGACCCGCAGCGTCGTCACGTTTGCGCTGATGGTGGCGCAGGCATTCTTCTACAACGCGATCTTCTTTACCTATGCGCTGGTGCTGACGCGCTTCCAGGGTGTGCCCGAGGAACGCGTGGCGCTCTATATCTTCCCGTTCGCGCTCGGCAATGCGTTGGGGCCGCTGGTGCTGGGCCCCCTGTTCGACCGTATTGGACGGCGCAAGATGATCGCGGTGACCTACGTGTTGTCGGGCATCGGCCTGGCCGCCACGGGCTGGGCCTTCCGGGAAGGCTGGCTCGATGCGCGGTCCCAGGCGCTATGCTGGTCAGCCGTGTTCTTCCTGGCATCGGCCGCGGCCAGTTCGGCCTACCTGACCGCCAGCGAGGTCTTCCCGCTCGAAATGCGTGCCCTGGCCATTTCGGTGTTCTACGCCGTGGGAACCGGCACCGGCGGCTTTATCGCACCGGTGCTGTTCGGGATGCTGATCGAAACCGGCAGCCGCGGCGCGGTGGCCGTCGGCTACTGGATCGGCGCGGCGCTGGTGATCGTGGCTGGCCTGATGGCCCTGCGCTTCGGCGTGGATGCCGAACGGCGTCCGCTGGAGGACATCGCACCGCCGCTGGGTGCGGAGCGGGATTGATCATGCGATGTCCTGCTAGCTGGCTTCG
This sequence comes from Cupriavidus sp., assembly GCF_057315035.1. Classification (NCBI taxonomy): domain Bacteria; kingdom Pseudomonadati; phylum Pseudomonadota; class Betaproteobacteria; order Burkholderiales; family Burkholderiaceae; genus Cupriavidus; species Cupriavidus sp. Next base: position 17,004 of record NZ_DBHKYV010000009.1, read on the forward strand.
GACAGTGATCGGCCTTGTGGATAGGGCTGATGCGTGCGAAACGTCCACAGGAAGACCAACGCCGCAAGTACCAGCGCGGAGCTCAGCAGGTATAGGCTGACGATGAATCCGCCCGTGGCGGCCTTGATGGCGCCCACCGCGGCCGGCGCAACGATACCGGCGGTTGCCGCAACGGTGCTGATAAGCGCGATGCCTCCCGCCGCGTTTCGTCCGTTAAGCACGGTACTGGGCATCGCCCAAACCACGGTATAGGCAAGCGATGTTCCGGCCGAGCTCAGTGCCAGACAGAGGACGGCGGGTCCGGGGCTGGCCGGGAACAGTGTCGTCAGCATCAGGCCCGTCGCCGCGACGCAGGCTGCAATGGCGAAATGCCATTTACGCTCACCGGTTCGATCTGAATGCCGGCCCAGCACAATTGCAGACCCCACGCCGGCGATGGCCGGGATCACCGAATAGAGGCCCACCTGCATGATTGTCAGGCCCATGCCTTTCAAGATGGTCGGCTTCCAGAACGCCAGCGCGTAGATTCCCAACAGCACAAGAAAGGCCACGAGTCCTAGCGCCCACACGCGCGCATCCTTGAATACCTCACGCAATCCTGCGCCGTGACCGGACGCTGCATTGCTCCCCTGCACCAGCAGGGCCTGAAGCCGAGACTTCTCCGACGGATCCAGCCACGCGGCATCGGCGGGCCGGTTCGGCAGGATCAGGAAGGCAGCGATGCCAAGCGCAATGCAGGGAATGCCTTCCAGAACATAAAGCCACTGCCAGCCATGCAGGCCCGCCGCGCCATCGAGGTAGGTCATGATGGCTCCGGCAGTCGGCCCCGCAACGATCGGCGCAACACTGAAAGACATGAAGAAGATCGCCGTGACCTGCGCCAGCCGTTGCTGAGGGAACCACAGCGTAAGGTAGTACAGCACGCCGGGCGCAAAGCCTGCTTCGAACACACCGACAAGAAAGCGAAGTACATAGAACTGCGTCGGCGTGCGCACGAACATCATCGCTGCCGAGGCCATTCCCCACAGGCACAAGATGCGCAGCAGGGTGCCACGCACACCAATCCGCGCAAGCAACATATTGCTCGGCACTTCGAACAGTGCGTAACCAACAAAGAAAACGCTCGCGCCCAATCCGAACACCGCATCGCTGAACGCCAGAATCTCCTTCATCTGCAACTGTGCGTAACCGACATTGGTGCGATCGAGATAGTTGAACACGTAGCAGACACACAAGATCGGCATCAGCCGCCACGTGATCCGTCTGAACAGTTGATCGTCGCTACTGTGCATCTGTGTCTCCAGTTTCTGGTGTAGGGCATTCTTGAGATCCCGGCCCGGTGTGCCGATTATCGGTATTCACAAGAAACTGGACTGTCGCCTTTGGGCGCTTCGGGGTGAGGGATTTCCCCGGTTTGCGTGCAATAGGTGCGCTACCGGGAAAGCCCTGATGCGCAAGTGCCAATGGATGACAGATTTCCGGTAAGGCCGCGGAGATAATGCGTCGGAAATTCAGACCACCCCCACCCCGCAAGGAGACACAAGTCAAATGGCGCTTCCGGAAGTCACCACACATCAGGACCGGTTACTGACAGTCAATATCAATGCCGAACCGGCACTGCCAACCGAAGTCGAGGGCGTTACCATCACGCCCCTTTTTCTGGATCGCGAACACGGCATCTGGGTGCTCTACGGCAGGTTCGAACCGGGTACCCGGCTGCCCGCACACTTCCATACCGGCACCGTTCATTTCTTCACCACAAAAGGTGTCTGGAACTACATTGAGTACCCGGACGATCCGCAGACTGCGGGAAGTTATCTGTACGAACCGGGCGGCTCGATCCACACGTTTGCCGTTCCGCCAGACGCTGCGCAAGCCGCAGAAGGCTTTATGGTCGTGCATGGCGCCAACATCAACTTCGTGGACGGCGAATACCGCAACATCATGGATGCTGGTGCGATCGAGCAATCCATTCTGGATGCGGTACGCGCGGGCATGATGGGGATGCCCGTCTATATCCGGCCGACCGGCGGCGCGATGTTCTCGCGCGCCTGACGGTTAGTCACAGCGGGCTAGGCCAACTGGTGCAGAGCGTCGTGATCGAGCACGGTGACCGTACCGTAGCGCAGGCGCAGAATCTCGCGCGACTCCCATTCCTTGAGTTGCCGATTGACGCTCTGGCGAGACACACCAAGCATATGGCTCAGGTCTTCCTGCGAGATCCGCAGCGACACCGCGCCAGCCGGGTGCCCGCGATGTCCGGGCTGGCCGGGCTGCCCATAGGTTTCCTTCGCCGCAATCAGCCTGCGGGCCAGCCTCATGGGCAGCGGCAGCAGTATGGTCTCGTCGATCCAGTCGAGCGCCAGTCGGCAACGCATGCTGACAAGGCGCGTCAATTCCATCAGGTACTCGGGGCGCTCGGACACCAGTCGATGAAACGCTGCGGCAGAAACCACCAGCACGTCAGTCGGCTCGACGGCTCGCGTGTCATAGGGATGCGGAGCCCCGGTAAACAGCGACACTTCACCGAACCATTGGCCTGGTTCATACATGCCGATAACCGCCTCTCGCCCGCTCGGCCCCGCCACGCTGATGCGCAGACGCCCTTTCTCAACACAGTAGAAGGCATCCGGCGGCGATCCGTGTGGAAAAAGCACTTCCCCACGCTGCACGCGCCGCTCACCCGCGAGTGCGCGCAAGTCCGCATCAAAGCCCACTGACAGGGCGCACCATCGTTTCGATGTCAGGTTCCCCACGCTATTTTCCCCGGTGACTGTCACTGCGCCCGATGCCGTTGACCCTCCCTGGCATCCGGCAGACATTCGCCCGATTCTAAAAACGTTATTAGAATAAAGCAACCGCGGAGCGTATTCCGGGGGTTCCCGCCCGCTGGCATACAATGGGCGCCTTGCCACGGCCACGCCCACCCCAACATGCCTGCGGAGAAAAAGCGAATCACAGTGCTCGACGTTGCCCGTCATGCGGGCGTGTCACAAGGCACGGTCTCCAGAGTGGTTACCGGCAAGAACTGGGTATCCGAGGAAGTACGGCAACTCGTGGAAGCATCGGTCCGCGAACTCGGATATGTGCCGAACCCGATGGCACAAGGACTCAAGAGCCAGCGCACCAAGGCAGTCGCTGCGCTGGTTTCCGATATCTCCAACCCCTTGCACGGGATTTTCCTGGCCGCGGCCGAGGAAGTGCTAGACGAAGCGGGCTACCTGCTCTTTGTTTCGAGCACGCACAGCCAGCCTCAGCGCGAAGTCGCACTTCTGAATGCTTACGGTTCGGGGCGGGTTGATGGGCTCATCGTGGCCCACGCCGACGAAGCCGACAAGAAAGTGTCGCAAGCCCTGGCAGCCAGCAAGCTGCCGATTGTGTTCCACGATCGGGAAAGCCACGGCAAGGGTGACGCGGTCATTGCCGATCATATGAGCGGCGCGCTGGAAGCCACGCGTTACCTGATCGGCCTGGGTCACAAGCGCATTGCAGTACTGACGCCTGCCGCAAGGATCCGCCCCGGGCGCGAACGGCTGCGAGGGTATGAGATGGCGCTCAAGGAATCAGGCATTGCGCTTGATCCATCCCTGATCTGCGAGCTTGACGCATCGGGCCAGGAAGCCTACAGCCAGACGCGCGCGTTACTCGAACAGGACACCCGCCCTACCGCGGTGATCTGCCTCGGTACCGGCATGCTGGCGGGCGTGCTGTCCGCAATTGCCTCATCCGGGCTCAAAGTCCCCGAGCAAATCTCACTGATCGGGGTTGGCGATACCGATCTGGTGCGGCTGCACACACCGCCGATCACGTCCCTCAAATGGGACATCGGCGAGTGCGGAAGGATCGCCGCGCGCATGCTGCTGGCGCGGCTCCGCGTGGAATCCCACACCGATATACCGGCGGAGACGGCACGCGTGCCGGTAGAACTGGTGATCCGGCATTCCTGCGCGCCCCCGCGTGCGCGCTACTAGCTTTCGATTGCGATCTCGAACGTGCGCAGGTAGTTGCACACGAGCTGGTAGAAACCAACGGTCATGACAATATCCATCAGGCCCTTGTAGCCAAACTGGGCTACTGCGTCGTCACGCTGCTGGCCGACCAGTTCGTGATGGTTCACGATACTGTCCGTCCACGTAATGAGGGATCGCTCCTCTTCGGTCAGCCCTTCGGCCGCGGCGCCAAGCCTGGCGCCGGCAATCCCCGCTTCAGACAGGCCTGCGGCACGCGCCAGGCGCTCGTGATGGAACAGCTCGTATGGCGCGTCATACAGGTTTCCCACGCGCAAGATCACCAGTTCGCGCAGCGGGCCTGGCAGCGTATTGCCGCGTAGGATGCCTTCGGCCAGCGAGAAATAGCCAGGCGCCATGTTCGGCGAATGGAAGAGCATCTTGAAGACGTTCAAGGGCTTTTTCTCAACCACTTCCTGCCACTCCTTCGCTACACCGGTCATGTCGGGGTACGGAATCGTCATTTGTTCTCCTCAGTTTTGATGTTGATGTGATGTCGATGCGACGTTGATGGGTTGCCAGACGTCCAAGCGTTGCACCTGCCGTTGCAGGTCCCTCTTGAAAACGACTAATAACGATATTAGTATGGATGCCATGCCGCTGGCTAGTGCTGCTTCACTAGTTGCGTGTCACTCAAAAAACATCAGGAGACAGCTTCATGATCGATCGCCGCAGATTCCTGGCCACGCTTGCCGTTGCCGGGGTCGCTCCGTGGTCCACATCGGCTCGCGCAGCCGATGGCGCCTTCCCCACCAAGCCCGTCAAGATCGTGGTTCCGAATCCTCCGGGTGATGCTTCAGACATCATGGCCCGCCTGATCGCAACGGACCTCAGCCAGATGTGGGGTCAGCCCGTTATCGTCGAGAATCGCGCCGGTGCCGGCGGCAGTATCGGCGCGGAGTACGTCGCCCGATCCTCCGGCGACGGCTACACGTTGCTCATGGGTGGTATCGCGTCGCATGCGATCAACCCCGCGCTCTACAAGAGCATCAACTACGATCCGATCCGCGATTTCACCGCGCTGACGCTGGTTGGCACGCTCGCCAATGTGCTGCTCGCACACCCGTCCTTCCCCGCCGACAACCTCAAGCAGTTGATCGACCTGGTGCGTGCCAATCCGAACAAGTATTCATACGCATCGGTGGGCAATGGCACGTCGCCGCACCTGTCAGGCGAACTCTTTTGCGAAATGACCGGCTTGAAGATGGTCCATGTCCCCTACAAGGGAAGTGCCGCCGCGCTGAATGACCTGCTTGCCGGGCAAATCCAGCTAGGGTTCGACAATCTTTCGGCGGGCATTCCGTTCATCAAGGAAAAGAAGCTCAAGGCGTTGGCCGTAACGACCAAGACACGCTCGCCGTTGCTGCCGGCGGTACCGACCATCGGGGAGTCCGGGGTGCCGGGATACGACCTGACCTCATGGGCCGGGTTGTTCGCGCCGGCCCGCCTGCCCAACGCCATCGCGCAGAAAATCAGCAGTGACGTCGCAACGATTCTCCGCAAGCCTGCCGTCGCCGAGAAGCTGCTTACGCTCGGCGTTACCGCCACCCCCAACTCACCGGCAGAGTTCGCCACGTTCCTGTCCGGCGAAGTCAGCAAGTATCGATCCCTGTCCCAGAAAGCAAACCTGCACATCGGATAAGCCCATGCATCGAAGACTCGAAGGCCGCATCGCGGTGGTTATCGGCGGCGGCAATCCGCCGCAAGGACAAAGCAACGGCGGTGCGGCCGCGCATTGCTATGCAAGGGATGGCGCCACAGTCGTGTGCGTCGACATCGATCCTGCTGCTGCACAGCGAACGGTCGACAGCATTCTCAAGACAGGCGGCAAGGCCGTTGCCGCACAAGCAGACGCTGCCAAGCTGGCCGACATCGTCGCCATCAAGGAAATGACGATCGAACGCTATGGCCGGGTCGACATCCTCCATAACAAGGTTGGCACCGAGCATGTTTGCGAACTGGAGGAAATCACCGAGGAACAATGGGATCGCATTCATGACATCAACCTGAAAAGCGTGATGTTCGCGTGCCAGCAGTTCATCCCGCTGATGGTCAAACAGGGCGGCGGCTCGGTGATCAATATCTCGTCGACTGCCAGTATCCGACCAAGTCCCACGACGTTCTATCTCTCCTACAACACGTCGAAAGCTGCGGTCAATCATCTGACCAGGGTTCTCGCACGGCGGTATGCGCGTGACCAGGTTCGCGTGAACGTGATTCTCCCGGGGATGATCCGCACCGAGCACGCAACCAGGCTCTATGCCGATCCCGTGCAAGCGAACATCGAGCGCGATGCGCGTTGTCCCATGGGACGGCAAGGCACCCCCGAAGACATCGGCAATGCCGCCGCATTCCTGGTCAGCGACGACGCCAGGTACATCACCGGCATCGAGTTGCGCGTCGACGGCGCACTTTCCGTCTAGCTGTCGTATCCACCCAGGCGCGCATCTCCATGCCGCCCACCCACACAAATCCGTTCGGAGTCTACAAATGAGTCAAATCTACGCCGGCATTCGCCAGATCGGCTATATCGTGAAGGATATCGAGAAGGCCATGGAGCACTGGTCGCGCGTGCTTGGTGTCGGTCCATGGTTCTATCGTGAAGATGCAACGCCGTCGACTTTCACGTACTACGGCAAGGAATCCACCCCGCCAAAGATCTCGATCGCGGTGGCCAACTCCGACTACATCCAGCTTGAGCTGATTCAACAGCACGATGACGCTCCATCGCTCTATCGCGACTCGCTCAAGGCATCTGGTGGCGATTGCATGCAGCACGTGGCGTTCTGGACCGAAGACCACTACGACGACATGCGCGCCCAGTTGCTCGAAGCCGGCTATGTCGAGGGGCACTCGGGCCAAATGGGCCAGCGTGGTCGCTTCACCTATCTGGTCCACAAGGATTTGCCGAGTTGCGTGATCGAGATCTCCGAAACGCGCGGTGGCAAGGGTGAGTACTTCAAGAAGGTTGCCGCCGCTGCTCAGGAATGGGACGGCAAGGAATCCGTCATCCGCGTCTGAATAACAGTCTCCCGCATCCATCCGGAGTAAGCATGTCCCTACCAAAAGTCGTTACACACCAGGATCGCCTGCTGAGCGTCAACATCCATGATGTGGACGAGTTCCCGGGTTCCGAACCCGGCTCAACCATCATTCCCCTCTTCCTGGACCGCGAGAACGGCATCTGGGTGCTCTATGGAAAGTTCGAGCCGGGCACCCGGCTGCCGCCGCACTTCCATACCGGTACCGTTCATTTCTTCACGACCAAGGGCCAGTGGAACTACGTCGAGTATCCGGACGACCCTCAGACCGCAGGTAGCTACTTGTATGAGCCGGGCGGCTCCGTGCACACCTTCTCGGTTCCAGCCGAGGCCAAGGAAGCAGCGGAAGGATTCATGGTCGTCTACGGCGCGAACGTGATCTTCAAGGATGGCGAGTTCGATAGCGTACGCGATGCCGGTGCGATCGAAGCCGGGATTCTCGCCGCTGCCAAGCGTGCGGGCATTCCGATTCCAAAGTACATCCGCCCTGCTGGCGGCGCGAAGTTTTCCGGCGACTGAGTTTCACGTCGTGAGCGTGGCACGCCACCGTCGGGCGGCGTGCCTGCCACTACCCAAGATCGCACAACAACATTCCCGGCAAGCCGGGAAATCTGCGAGGAGACAATCGAATGGTAAATGCCGCATCTGGCAGACGTCCTCTTGGTCAATCAGCCTTGGCATCCGCACCAATCGCTCTCGGCTGCTATTCGATGAGCAATGCCTACGGGCATCGTGAGGACTCGGAATCCCTTGCTGTCATCCACCGAGCGTTGGACAACGGCATCAACTTCATCGATACCGCCGACTTCTATGGTTGGGGGCACAACGAACAATTGGTGGCTTCCGCAATCTCGGGTCGAAGGCGTGAAGCCATTGTCTCGACCAAATTCGGCTATGTAAAAAACGGCGATGGATTTGCGGTATGCGGAACCCCGGAATACGTACACCAGGCCTGCGACGCCTCGCTACGGCGCCTCGGCGTGGATCAGATCGACATCTACTTTCAACACCGCGTCGACCCGAATGTGCCAATCGAAGAAACCGTTGGGGCCATGGCCGAACTGGTGTCGGCAGGCAAAGTAAAAGCGCTTGGCTTGTGCGAAGTATCGCCCCGCACGCTGCGCAGAGCGTGCAACGCCTATCCCATCGCCGCAATTCAGTGCGAGTACTCGCTGTGGACGCGAGACGTGGAAGCTGAGTTGCTGCAAGAGTGTGACGACCTCGGCGTCTCGCTAATGGCATTTTCCCCACTGGGGCGCGGAATGCTGACGGGCCGCATCCGCACGTTGGACGATCTGGCTGCGGATGACGTGCGGCGGAAGTATCCGCGCTTTTCCGCAGAGAACTTTGCGTGGAACCTGTCTTTGGTGGACAGGCTCGGTGGCATTGCCGAACAACATGACTGCACGCTGGCGCAACTGTCGCTGGCATGGCTCATCCGAAAGAATGCAAACGTGATAGCCATCTGCGGTGCGGATACGCTGGCGTTCCTCGACGAAAACGTCAAAGCCCTCTCCGTCACGCTATCGGATGACGACATCGATGCCGTCGGACATCTTTTTTCGCCGGAGCAGGTCGCGGGCGATCGGTACAACGCCACCGTGATGGCCATGTTGGATCGCACCTGACCATTTCCATGCTAATTCCAGGCAGCAAATCATGAACCACATCATGAACCCCATTACCAGGCGTACCGTTCTCCTTTCCGCAACCCTGGCTTTTCTTGGGTATGCAGGACTCTCTACTGCACAAACATATCCCTCAAGGCCGATCACCCTGGTCGTACCTTTCGCTCCGGGCGGCGTGACCGACAGCGCCGCGCGCCTCGTTGGCAAGAGCCTGGGCGTGCGCCTGGGCCAGCCTGTCGTGGTAGAGAATCGTGCCGGCGGAGGCGGAGCCGTGGCCACTGACTACGTGGAACGAGCGAAAGCCGACGGGTACACCCTGCTCTTTGGCTCGCGAGTCACCCAGATTACGAACCCGCTGATCAACAAGACACGCTTGCCTACGGAAAAGGACTTCACGGCAATCCATACCGTTTGCGATGCCCCCGCGATTATCGTGGTCAACGCGAAAAGTCCGATTCGGGACGTGAAGGGACTCGTTTCCTATGCGCAGAAGAACCCCGGCAAGGTCAATCTCGCAACAGCTGGCAATGGCACGGCAGCGCATCTGGCCGCTCTCGTATTCATGGAGATTACGCACACAAGTCTGACGCATGTTCCCTATCGCGGAAGTTCACCGGCAATTCAGGACCTGTTGGCTGGGAACGTGGATGTGGCGTTCGACTACCCGTCGTCCACGCTGGGCTTTATCCGGGCCGGTTCGCTGCGAGCTCTCGCCTCTTTGAGCGAGAAGCGATTGGCGGTTCTGCCTGACGTTCCCTCGATCTCCGAAGCAGGCGTAAAGGGCGCGGAGAGCGCCAGCTGGCTTGCGGTCTTTGCTCCAGCGAAGACGCCAGCAGAGATCAGCGCACGGCTTACTGAAGCCATGGCCGAGGTAATGAAGGAGCCTGAGGTACAGAAGCGCCTGAACGACCTTGGAACGGTACCGATGGCGGTAGGCGGGAAGGATCTTCAATCCTTGATGAACCGCGAGACCGTGCGTTGGCGGGAGGTCGTTTCGAAAACTCCAATTACGACGGATTGATGGTCACGCGCTGGCGCGCCTGACGATCTCGAAACCAATATCGTGAAGCCGCTCGGGGACCGCCCCTCCAGCGGCGCGCTGCATGATCAGTTCGGCGGCCATCGTTCCCATACGTCGACCATCGATCCGTATCGTGGTTAGCGATGGGCTGGTATCGGGGGCAAACACGAGATCGCCGAAGCCAATCACCGCGAGTTGGCCGGGCACGCTGATATTTTGTTCCTTTGCCTCGATGAGTGCGCCCAAGGCCAGCATGTCGGTACTGCAGTAGACACCGTCCATCGGGATATTCCGCTCCAGAAGCTCTCTCAGGCCGCGTCGGCCGTGACCCAGCGGCGCCGGGGCCGACACTTCCGCAACGGGGAGTTCGCTCTCCGCGCCAATGCAGCCCCGCTCGACCAACCGGCGAGCGTATCCCTTCCTGCGGCGACGCGCCCTTGGGTCGTTGCCGGACACCATGGCCGGCGCCTTGACGCCGCGATCAATCATCAGGTTGGCCACGGTGGCGCCAACCGCTTCGTGTGAAAACCCGATCAGCATGTCGACGGGGTCGTCGGTGAGGTCCCAGGTCTCGACGACGGGAATGCCCGAGGCCGCGAGCCGTTGCCTGGAAACCTCCGACTGCACCACGCGCGTCAGCACGATACCGTCCGGCCCCCGGCTGATCAGGTTTTCGAGCAGGTCCAGTTCATCCGCATCGTCATACCCGCTTTCCCCGAGCATGAGTTGGTACCCCTTGGCGGCCAATGCCTGGGTAAGCGCCTCCAACGTTTCCTGAAACACCGGCGAGGCAATGGATGGCACCAGGGCCGCCACGAGCTTGCTGCGCCCCGACGCCAGCCCGCCGGCAAGCCGATTCGGGACATAGCGCACCTGCGCGATCGCAGCCCGCACATGCGCAACCGTCTGGGGCGGCACGGTTTCCGGACTGTTGAGCACCCGGGACACCGTCTGCGCCGAAACGCCTGCCACATGGGCAACGTCGGCCAGGGTGACGCGCCCCGAACCACGGCGGGTGCGGCGGGGAGGATGACTAACTTCCATGTCTGTCGGCGAGGTGTGACTCATAAGCGGGGAAGATATCACGACCGGGTGTTAGCGCTAAATCTAAGGGGAAACCCCAGCATCGCATCTCCATTTGTTAGCGCTAATATTAGCGCTAACAAATTAGCGGCAACATCAGCAAACACGGAGCAAATTGATGTCCCAACTCTTCAATGGCCTTTTTATCGTCGCCCAGACGCCTTTCACCGACGACGGCGCGCTGGATCTGGAAAGCGTCGACACGCTGTGCGACTTCTATCTCGCCCACGGCGCCGCCGGCCTCACCGTATTGGGCGTGGCCGGCGAGGCGGCCAAGCTGTCGATGGAGGAATCGATTGCGACCGTACGTCGCTATGTCGCACGCGCCCAGGGCAAGCCAGTCATTGCCGGCGTCAGCAACCCCAGCGTGGCCCAGCTCGCGACAGTCACCAAGGAAGTGGTGGCTGCCGGCGCCTACGGCGTGATGATCGCCCCCGCCACCGGCCTGAAAACCGAAGAAGAAATCCTGAACTACTTCGGCGCCGTCTTTTCGCGGATCGGCAACGTGCCGACCGTGCTGCAGGACTTTCCGTTCTCGACCGGCGTCTGGATGTCCGTGCCGACCATGGCCCGCCTGATCGAACGGCATCCGCAGATCCAGGCCATCAAGGAAGAGGACATCCCCAGTGCAGCCAAGATCTCGCGCCTGCGCGCGGCCCTGCCGCATCACGTACCGATCCTGACCGGCAACAACGGCGTGTACCTGCTCCAGGAACTGGCGCACGGCATCGAAGGCCCGATGGCCGGCTTTTCGTATCCCGAGATGCTGTCGGGCGTGCACAAGCTCCACGTCGCCGGAAAGGTACAGGAAGCCCACGACCTGTTCGACACCTACCTGCCGCTGCTGAACTTCGAGAACCAGTCGCAGTGGGGTGTCGCCGTGCGCAAGGAGGTGCTCAAGCGCCGCGGCGCCATCCGTTCGGCCGCCATGCGGGCGCCCGGCCCCGTCCTGACCGCCGCCGACCTGGCCGATATCGACCTGCTGGTCGAACGGCTCGAGAAGAAGCTCAAGTAGGAGGCAAGCAACATGACTCACGAAACGGCCACCGCAGTGCGCCAGGAAGCGTCCGTGCTGGCGACTTCGGGCAAACGCGTCATCGGATCCATCATCCGGCTCCATGCGGCAGACAACGTCGTCATTGCACGCGCCGATATCGCATTGGGCGAGATGCTCGAAGGCGACCGCTACCGGTCTCGCAGCCAGGTACCTGCGGGCTACAAGATCGCCGCGCGTGACATAACGGTCGGCGAGCCAATCCGAAAATACAACGTGATCATAGGCTTTGCGGCGCAGGACATTCCGCAAGGAACAATGGTCCATACCCACAATGTCGAGTTCCGCGAATTCGATCGGGACTACGCCCACGCGCGGGACTACAAGCCGACCCAATACATTGCCGAAGACCAGCGCGCAACCTTCCAGGGCATTGTGCGCGCCAACGGACAGGTGGGCACGCGTAACTACATCGGCCTGCTCTCCACCGTCAACTGCTCGGCCACGGTCATCCGCAAGGCGGCTGACTGGTTTACGCCGGAACGGCTGGCGGACTATCCGAACGTCGATGGCGTCGTTGCATTCGGCCATGCCATTGGCTGCGGCATGGAGATGACCGGCGAACCGATGCAACTGCTGCGCCGGACGCTGGCCGGCTATGCCCGGCATCCCAACCTCGCTGCGGTACTGATCGTTGGGTTGGGCTGCGAGCGCAACCAGATCGCGGGCCTTATGGAGCAGGAAGGTCTGGCGTCCGGTGCCAACCTGAAGACGTTCGTGATGCAGGAAACCGGCGGCACACGCAAGACGATCGAAGCCTGCATCGCTGAAGTCCAGGCCATGCTGCCCGAAGCGAACAATGTCTCGCGCACGCCGGTATCGGCAAGCCATCTGAAGGTGGGTCTGCAGTGCGGCGGTTCAGACGGCTTTTCGTCGATCACCGCCAATCCGGCGCTGGGCGCCGCCATGGACATTCTGGTCCGACACGGCGGTACCGCCATCTTGTCAGAGACACCGGAAATCTACGGTGTGGAACAGACGCTCACGTGCCGCGCGGCAAGCCAGGCGGTCGGCGAGAAGCTCGTGGAGCGCATCCGCTGGTGGAAGGAAGACTACGCCAAGGGTCGTGACGTGCAGATCAACGGTGCCGTCAGCCCGGGCAACAGCAAGGGCGGCCTCGCCAACATCTTCGAGAAGTCCTTGGGTTCGTCGATGAAGGGCGGCACCACGTCGCTGATGGAAGTCTACAAATATGCCGAGCCGGTGACCACCAGCGGTCTGGTGTTCATGGACACCCCGGGCTACGACCCCTGCTCCGCCACAGGCCAGATCGCGGGCGGCGCCAACCTGATTGCCTTTACCACTGGCCGCGGATCGATGTTCGGGGCCAAGCCCGTGCCCTCGATCAAGCTGGCGACCAACACGCCAATGTACTCGCGACTCACCGAGGACATGGACATCAACTGTGGCGAGATCCTCGACGGAACCATGACGCTGGAAGAAATGGGCCAGCGCATCTTCCAGGAACTGCTCGATACCGCGTCCGGCAAGCACAGCAAGAGCGAGGAACTGGGCCTGGGCGACAACGAATTCGTGCCCTGGCAGATCGGGATCATGGGCTGACCCACAGCTCGAACGCAAAGCACCGACGACATAAAGAACTGGAGACAACCATGCATTGCGCACGTCGCAACCGGCTGAAGCAACTGAAGCAACTGGCTGCAGCACTCAGCACCGCTGCAGCCATCATTGCAGCCCCGCAAGTCCTGGCACAGCCGCAGCCCATGCTGATGGTGGTGCCGTTTGGCCCGGGCGGATCGTCCGACATCGTGGCCCGCACCATCAGCCAGCAACTGAGCCAGGAGCTCGGACGCACGGTGGTCGTCGACAACAAGCCAGGTGCCACCGGCGCTATTGGCGCGTCCTCGGTGGCACGCGCGGCACCCGATGGCAACACCATGCTGATTGCCTCGATCGGCGTCTACGCGATCAATCCCGCCATCCAGCCGAACCTGACATACAAGCCCCAAAGGGATTTCACCCTCATTACCGAAGCGGTTCGCACGCCCAACGTACTTGTCACGCACGCCGGCTTTCCTGCGAACAACGTAGCGGAACTGCTCGACATGCTGAAGAAGAAGCCCGGTTCGATCAGCTTCGCCAGCGGTGGCCTGGGATCGTCAGAACATTTGAACACCGAACTGTTCTGGCAGCAGACAAAAACCAAAGGCTTGCACGTGCCGTACAAGGGCTCCGGGCAAGCCGTATCGGACCTGCTTGCTGGACATGCCGACGTCGGCTTCCTCAATCTGAGCGCGGTCTCTGCTTACGTGAAAGCCGGCAAGCTCAAGGCCCTGGCCATTACAAGCGGCGCGCGAAGCCCGCTGATGGCCAACGTTCCGACCATGGCAGAGACCGGCGTCTCGGGTCTTGAAGTGTATTCGTGGCAAGGCGTGGCCATGCCCGCCAAAGTCAGCGCCCAGGCAGCCAGCGCCATCCACGCCGCCGTCGTCAAGACGCTGCGAACGCCAGACATCCAGCAGAAGCTCACAGCCCAGGGATTCGAGGTGGTTGCAAGCTCCCAGCAGGATTTCCAGAAGCATGTGGCGGCCGAAATCGCGCGCTGGAAGAAAGTCGCCGACACCGCGCACGTCACACTCGATTGATGATTTCAATTCAGCGTCCGCACCGTACGGGCCTGCTGAGACAACATTAAGGAGACACCATGGTTCGATTCACCCGCTTCAACCGATGGATGACGGCGCTTGGCGCCGTGGTCCTGGCGCAAGGCCTGTTCAGCGCCAATGCTTCCGCGCAAACTGACTTTCCGAAACAGCCGATCCGGCTGCTCGTCGGATTCCCCGCCGGCGGGACCACCGATGTACTGGCACGCATGGTTGCCGAGAAGTTGTCAACGGCACTGAAGCAACCGGTCGTCGTGGAGAACCAGCCCGGCGCCAGCGGCATGCTGGCCACCGGTAATGTTGCCAAGGCACGCCCCGACGGATATACGCTGCTGTTCGCAAGCAGTACGCACGCGATCTACAAGGAGCTGTATCGCAACGTCAGGTTCGACCCCGTCGAATCGTTCAGCCCCGTTGGGCTGGTGGCGACCACCCCGTATGTCATGGTTGTTCACCCTTCGCTACCCGTCAAATCGGTGGCCGAACTGATCAGCTATGCGAAGAAGCACCCTGACCAGATCAACTATGCCGGCTCGTCGCCCGGTACGGCCCAGCATCTTGGCTGGGAACGCTTCAAACGCATGTCAGGCGCCGACATGCAGTACATCCCCTACAAAGGCTCGACCGATGTCGTGGCGGATCTGCGTACGGGAAGACTGCAAGCTGCGATCGATAACGTGGCGGTGATGCGGCAACACATCCAGGCAGGCTATGTACGGGCGCTTGCTGTCACGAGCCGAAAGCCATCGAGCGTGTTGCCTGGTGTGCCCACCGTCGCAGAATCCGGTCTTGCCGGGTTCGAGGCAGTGGGCTGGTTTGGTGTCTTCGCCCCAACCGGCACCCCCAAAGCGGTGCTCGACACGTTGTCGGGCAACCTGCAAGGCGCCATGCGGGCGGATGGGTTGCGTAACCAGTTCTCGATCCTGGGCGCCGAGCCGCAAAACGGATCCGCGCAGGATCTGCAGAAGCTGTTGGCCGACGAGATCCGCGTGTGGAGCGAGATCATCAAGTCCGCCAACATCACCGCCCAGTAGTCCGCCCAAACCTCCCAGCAGGGGAATACACATGCACAAGGTTGTAGTCGCCAGGCCAATGCCTCGGCGAGTGACAGACTTCGCCCACCAGACGTTCGACGCCCTCGTTGCCGAGCGCGTGCTGTCGCCCGGGGAAACCATCGATGCACTGGAACAGCATGACGCCGAGGGGCTGGTGCTGGGATCGAACATCCGGCTCGATGCGGCCAGCGTGGCCCGGCTGCCGGCAAGGATTCGCGTCGTCGCCACCACCAGTGTCGGATTCGATCATCTGGACGTCCCGGCCTTGAAGGCGCGCGGCATCACCGTGACCTACTGCCCCACGGCAGTCACGGCATGCACCGCGGACCTGACGCTCATGCTGCTGCTCTGCGCAGCGCGCAGGGCCAATGAATACAACGCGCTGATGCGGGCAGGCTGGGGTCGCAAGCTCGGATTCGACGAACTGCTGGGGGTGCGGTTCTCCGGCAAGACACTGGGCATCGCCGGGATGGGACGAATCGGCCAGGCGGTGGCGCAGCGGGCGCGCGGATTCGACATGCAGATCCACTATTACGACGTCCGCCGCTTGCCACCAGAACTCGAACACGGCGCCCTCTACCACGCCGACCTTGACGCAATGCTGCCCCATTGCGAATTCCTGACGCTACACCTGCCCGCCGGCGAGACGCCGCTCATCAATGCCCGGACGCTGGCGTTGATGCCCGACCACGCCATTCTGGTCAATGCAGGACGCGGCAATCTTGTCGACGAGGACGCGCTGGTCAACGCGCTGGCAAGCGGCAAGCTTGCTGCCGCGGGTCTGGACACATTCATGAATGAGCCCAACATCGATGCGCGACTGGCCGGCTTCGACAACGTCTTCATGACGCCTCACATGGGAACCGGCACGGTGGATACGCGCGAAGCGCTGGGCATCCGTGCGCTGGAGAACGTCGCCGCGGTACTGGGCGGCAGGCCCGCGCTCGATCCCCTGTAAAGCCACCTCTCAAACCACGCTACAGACGCCATTGACGCCACTGACGCCATGACCGATCACGATACGCAACGCTATTCATCCGGCGCACTCAGCACTTTCGCCATCGACCTGCTTGCAGCAGCCGGATTGCCCAGGGACCGCGCGCAAGATGTCGCCCAGATCCTCGTGGAAGCCGATGAACTCGGCCACGCGACGCACGGACTGGCGCTACTGCCCTGGTATCTGGACGCAGCAGTCTCAGGCGCCATGACCCTGTCCGGAGAACCTGAGGTACTGGTTGATCGTGGTGCATGTGCTACCTGGAACGGTCGCCGCCTGCCTGGCGCCTGGCTTGCCGTGCGTGCACTGGAATTGGCGATGGAGCGTGTCGGCACGTATGGCACCGTGACCATCGTGATCCGCGAATGCGGGCACGTTGGCGCGCTGGCAACCTATATGGAACGCGCGGCCCGGCGCGGATATGTCGCCCTGATGGCGAGTTCCACGCCCTCGGTCGCAGGCGTCGCGCCATACGGTTCTGCCCAGCCGGTGTTCACACCCAACCCCATTGCGGCGGGATTTCCGACGCAGGCAGATCCGATCCTGCTCGACATCAGCGCTTCGATTACCACGCTCAATCGTGCCAGACAACTCGAGCGAGACGGTCTCAAGTTTCCCGCGGAATGGGTCGTCGACCCGGATGGCAATCCATCCGCCGACCCCGCCGTTGTCGTGAAACAGGGTGGAGCCCTGCTGCCGGTGGGAGGAATGGACCATGGGCACAAGGGGTACAGCCTGGCATTGCTGGTGGAGGCCTTGACCCAGGGACTCTCAGGCTTTG
This sequence comes from Cupriavidus sp., assembly GCF_057315035.1. Classification (NCBI taxonomy): domain Bacteria; kingdom Pseudomonadati; phylum Pseudomonadota; class Betaproteobacteria; order Burkholderiales; family Burkholderiaceae; genus Cupriavidus; species Cupriavidus sp. Next base: position 34,295 of record NZ_DBHKYV010000009.1, read on the forward strand.
GCCGCGCCGACCAGCCCAAGGGCACAAGTGTCTCTCTTTACATGCAGGTCATCGATCCGACGGCGTTTTCGGGACTGGACACCTTTACGCGTCAGACGCAGTTCGTCGCGGACGCCTGCCGCAATGCACGCCCGCTGCCTGCTGGCAAGCCGGTACGTGTGCCCGGCGACCGGGCCGCTTCCGAAAAGCGGGAAGCCTCACGACATGGTATCGCCCTGCAACAGGCGATCGTCCAGAGCATCGCGCCATGGGCCGGCAAGCTCGATATCGCCTTCCCGGCTCCCCTGCAGAAATAACGCGATGTGCCTCGATGCACGAAAACAAGGAGACATGATGAAACACTTCCGCTCACCCTTGGAGAACCCCGCAGCGATCAGCCGCCGCGAGATGCTCCGCCAATCGCTGGCAATCGCCGCTGGCGCGGCACTCCCGCAATGGGCGCTCGCTGACAACTACCCCTCCAAACCCATTCGCCTGGTGGTTCCCATTACGCCGGGCGGGCCCAACGATCTGGTGGGACGATTGTGGGCCAGCAAGGTATCCGCCGAGTTCGGGCAATCGATCGTTGTCGACAACAAGCCCGGGGCGTCGCATGTCGTCGGAACCGACTACGTCGCGAAGGCAGCGGCCGATGGCTATACGCTGCTCCAATGCTCGTCGAACATGGCCATCAATGCAGTCACGCTGGAGAGCCTGCCTTTCGACACCATCAAGGACTTCGCACCCGTAGCGTTCACCCACACCACCCCGTTGGTGGTGGTCGTGCGATCGGCGCTACCCGTCAAGACCCTGCCCGAACTCGTTGCATACCTGAAGAAGAACCCTGGGGCGGCGAGCTACGGCACCACGGGGCTGGGCAGCCCGCAGCAACTCGCCATGAATCTGCTGGCGCGCCAGACCGGTCTCAAGGACGTAGTGGAGATCGCCTACAAAGGCAGCACGCAGGCACATCCTGACCTGATCTCCGGCCGCATCGCCGTGATGATCGACCCGCTCGCCGCGGTGATGCCTCACCTCAAGGCAGGCAACCTCCGCGCACTTGCCGTGACCACACCGCAGCGGCTTGCCGCCCTTCCCAATGTTCCAACGGTAGCCGAGTCGGGCGTCGCGGGATATGAAGTGGTCAGCTGGGGTGGCGTGTTCGTGCCCGCCAGTACGCCCTCATCAATCATCACGCGACTCAATGCCGCGATCACGAAAGCGATGTCGACCGAAGACACACGCGACAAGCTTGCGACGCTCGGACTTCTCCCTCGCACGGGAACCCCCGAGGAACTGGGCGCGTTCCTCTCGGCCGAAATTACCAAATGGCGGCGGGTCGTCACCCCGGCGAAGGCGTGAAGTAGATCCGGGCGCTTACCGGTCTACTCCCCAAGACCAAGTTGCAACAGCAACCAATCGACAAAGGTTGCGACCTTCGGAAGATGGGCTTCGTTTTGCCGGAAAGACAGGAAATGGGTGTCTCGCGCGATGTGGGCGAATTGATCTTCGCCCACTGCAACCAGGTCGCCTCTCGACAACTCTCTTTCCGCAAGCCGTATGCTCTCCAGCGCGACGCCCATGCCGTCCACGGCCGCTGATATCGCCAGTGCGCCCCGGTCAAATGACGCACGTGGCCGGGTCGGGCATGTCATGCCGTTTGCACCGAACCAATCCGGCCAACTGACACGGCTAAGCTGGGAATCGATCAGCGGCAATTTCTCCAGCTGACTTCGCAGCGGCTCCTCCGGATCGAGCAGTGACGGAGAACATAGCGGAACGATCCGCTCCTTACCCAGGGGACGAACAACCAACCCCGCCCTGGTGTGCGCCGACCCATAGGTAATGGCGACATCAACCTCGCGCGCGTGCGTGAGGTCGATGGCCTCCGCGCCCGAAGACAGCCTGATCGTGATATCCCCATGCGTCTGCATGAACTGCGGCAGCCTTGGCCCCAACCATTTCACGGCAAAACTTGGCGCGCAGTAGACCGCCAGTACCTGTGACTGCGGGGCAAGTGCCACCTCATTGCAGGCAGCCTCAATGACATCGAATACGCGCGAAAGACTTTCCTGAAGCCGCTTGCCCTCTGGCGTGAGTTCCACGCGGCGTGTGCGCCGATCGAAAAGCTTGCGGCTGAAGTACTCCTCCAGCTCTTTCACCTGATGGCTGATCGCCGACTGGGTCAGGTGAAGCTCCTTGGCCGCCAGCGTAAAGCTCTCCAGGCGCGCTGCCGCCTCAAAGGCTCGCAGCAGCACAAAATTAGGCACTCGTCTCATTATCTGTTTGCCATACATGAGTGTGGTTCATGCTTTCATGAACACCCATCGTTTGTCAACGCAGTCCCCGGCAACGACTATGAACACGTACCGCAGGCATCAAACGGGCTTGCGAACACGAATAGTCGCTACAAGTTTTTTACCGAGGAGTTGACATGGCAGCAGTACTCGAACGCGCCCCACAGGTCTTCAACGACCAGGAGCGCACCTCCATTTATCAGCCGGAACAGATGGGGTTGATCTATCCGTCCGTGCCGAAGTTCGCAACGCTGGCAGAAGAGCGCCAGCATCGCAAGGAACGCCTGGTTGCGGCCTGCCGCGCGTTTGCGCTGGAACGTCTGGACTACGGCTTTGCCGGCCACCTGACGGTGCGCGATCCGGAGCATCCGGAACTGTATTGGACCAATCCGATGGCGGTGCACTTTGCGCAGGTGAACGTCTCGAACCTGATCTGTGCGGACCACGAAGGCCGCGTGGTCGAGGGCGACTACGCCATCAATCGCGCTGGCTTCGTGCTCCACGCTGCCGTCCACGAAATGCATCAGGACATCGTGGCCATGTGCCACGCGCACACCGAGTACGGCACTGCCTTCGCTTCACTGGGCAAGGGCATCGAGCCGATTACGCAGGACGCATGTGCGTTCTACGAAGACCACGTGGTCATCGGTGACGAGGCCGGCAAGGTAGCGGTCGAGGTCAAGGGCGGCCACAAGGTTGCCAATGCCTTCAAGGGCGTCAAGGCCGCGATTCACCAGAATCACGGCCTGCTTACGGCAAGCCGTCACAGCATCGAAGCCGCCGCATTCTGGTTCATCGCACTGGAGCGCTGCTGCAAGCAGCAACTGATGATCGAAGCGACGGGCGTCAAGCCCCATCTGGTCACGCCCGAGCGCGCCCGCTACAGCCGCGAACACGTTGGCAGCGACTACATCGGCTGGCTGCACTTCCAACCGATCTGGGATCACCTGCGCCTCAGCCAGCCGGACATGTTCGATTAAGTAATTGCCTTGCCTCGGCAGAGGTCACGCCCGTGACCTTGCAGGCCGCATTCCGAGCAGCGCGACGCTGACGCGGCCTTCTCTACATCGATAAATACAGCCCCAAGGAGACACCCCATGCAAACCCCAGTGAGCGTGGCGACGCCCTACGTCGCCACCGAATCGGAAACATATTCCAAGGTCATGTGGCGGCTATTGCCGTTCCTGTTTCTCTGCTACATGTGCGCATACCTGGACCGCATCAACGTGGGGTATGCGAAGCTGCAGATGATGCAGGACCTTGGGCTTAGCGATGCCGTCTACGGCCTTGGCGCGGGGATCTTCTTCGTGGGCTACCTGCTGTTCGAAGTTCCCAGCAACCTGATCCTGCTGCGCGTGGGCGCCAGGCGATGGATCGCCCGCATCATGATCACCTGGGGCCTGATTTCCGCAGCGATGCTGTTCGTCAAGACACCGACGAGCTTCTACATCATGCGCTTTCTGCTCGGCGTCGCCGAAGCAGGCTTCATCCCGGCCATCCTGCTCTACCTGACGTACTGGTTCCCGGCGTCACGCCGCAGCAAGGTCACCGCATTGTTCCTGACAGGCATCCCCATGTCGGGTGTCATTGGCGGCCCGCTGTCTGGCTGGATCATGAGCTCCATGCACGGCTCCCACGGCTGGGCCGGCTGGCAGTGGCTGTTTCTGCTCGAAGGCATTCCCACGGTCATTGTCGGCATCGTCGCGTTCTTCTATCTCGATGACAAAGTCTCGGACGCCAAGTGGCTGAGTTCGTCCCAGAAGGCGATGATCGAAAACAATCTGGCTGCGGAGAGCCGTGGTCACGCGCTGCATTCGGTGCGTGACGGTCTGACCAACCCGAAGATCCTGCTGCTCAGCGTGATCTATTTCTTCTTCACCATGGGGCTCTACGGCGTCAGCTTCTGGTTGCCGACGATCGTCAAGGCCAGCGGCGTTTCCAATCCGCTGGACATCGGCCTGCTGTCAGCCATCCCTTACGCCGCTGCAACCGTTTCGATGATTCTGGTTGGACAGAGTTCGGACAGCCGCGGCGAACGTCGCTGGCACCTGGCGGTACCGGGCGCGCTCGGAGCATTGGGCCTGTGCTTTAGCGTGGCCTATGCGAACAACACGGCCATTGCGATGTTTGCCCTGACCATCGGCACGATGGGAATCATGACCACGATCTCGCAGTTCTGGACCTTACCGCCGGCAATTCTCGGGGGTGCAGCCGCCGCGGCCGGGATTGCGCTGGCCAACTCGGTAGGCAGCATCTCCGGCGTGATCAGCCCGTATCTGATTGGCTGGGTCCAGACTTCGACCGGCACCACTGGCAACGGCGTGCTGGTGCTGGCCGCGAGTCTGGTCATCGGCGCGCTGCTGGTGTTCACCGTACCTGCCGGACTGGTAAACCTCGGCAGGCGGGATCGCCGGTAAGGAACGGAAAGAAGAACTGAGTCAGGCCGTCTGGCGGGTCTCGCCAAAGAACTCGTCAAGACGGTTGGTCAGGTTCTCCCGCGCGCGTGTCGTATGCAGATCCGTCAACTCAGCCGCTCGCGCGGCATCGCCCGCGGCAATGGCTTCCGCGATGGCCTCGTGCTCATCCCAGATGGTCTTGCGTTGCTGCGCCGACGATTGCAGCACGGCGCCCATCGCGCGGCGAAGATGGACCCAATAGTTCTGCGCGCTTTGCTCGAGGAACGGATTGCCTGCGGCACGGTAGATGGCGTGATGAAACTCCATGTCCGCATCGATCATGGCCTTGACGTCCTTGCCCTGGGTCGCGCGCCGGCCGTTGGCAATGATCTTTGGATCGACCTTGAAGTGTTGCTTCGCCGCGAGTCGGGCAGCCAGCGCATCCAGCGAGCCGCGGATTTCATAGAGATGGCCAATCGAGACCGCATCGAGCGGGGTCACCAGCACGCCGCGCCCCGGCGCGTCCTGCACAAACCCGTCCTTCTTGAGGATGCGCAGCGCCTGGATGACCGGAGAGCGCGACACCTGCATCTGCTCGGCGATCTCTTCCTGGGTCAGCCGTGTGCCGGGGGCGAGCGTCCCGTCGCTGATGGCGTCAAGAAGCATCTTGTACACCTCATCGACGTAGTCGGGCCGGGACTGGATCTTGGGAAACGTGGTTGCCATGATGACTGCCTTCTGTCTTCTGCACTCTGTATCCAGACCATTGTGGTCGAGCCGCCGGATCAATGCAATCGCCGCCGCACTGCAGCGGAAGCACCGCTTGACTTTAACCGCTTGACTTTGCCGCGATCCGGCATCAACAATCTGAACTCTGAATACAGAGTTCAGAAATCAAAGTATAGCAACCAAGGAATGGCATGAAAGTCTTCTACGATAAAGATGCGGATATGTCGCTTTTGCGCGAGCGCAAGGTGGCGGTGATCGGCTACGGATCTCAAGGGCACGCGCATGCCCTGAACCTCAAGGACAGCGGCATCGATGTGGTCGTGGGTCTGCGCGAAGGTGGCGAATCCTGGCAAAAAGCCACGGCGGCAGGTCTCAAGGTTGCCCCAGTCGAGCGCGCTGCCGCGCTGGCAGATCTTGTCATTCTGCTGATCCCCGACGAGACCATCGGGCGCGTGTACCGCGAATCGATTGAACCGGTCATCCGCGAAGGAGCCACCCTTGCCTTTGCCCACGGCTTCAACATTCACTACGGGCAGGTCATTCCCCGCAAGGATCTGGACATCGTCATGATTGCGCCGAAGGCTCCCGGCCACACGGTGCGCTCGACCTATGCGGAAGGCGGCGGCGTGCCTGGCTTGATCGCCGTCGCGCAAGACCGGTCAGGGCGCGCTCGCGACCTTGCACTGGCCTACGCCACGGCCATCGGCTGTGGCCGCTCGGGGGTAATCGAAACCAACTTCCGCGAGGAGACAGAGACCGACCTCTTCGGCGAGCAGGCGGTCCTGTGCGGCGGCACCGTCGAGCTCATCAAGGCCGGTTTCGACACACTCGTGGAAGCCGGGTACGCCCCGGAAATGGCTTACTTCGAATGCCTCCACGAACTCAAGCTGATCGTTGACCTGATCTATGAAGGCGGCATCGGCACGATGAACTATGGCATCTCCAACAATGCCGAGTTCGGCGAGTACCTGACCGGCCCGCGCATCGTCACCGACCAGACCCGCGCCGCCATGAAGGCCGTTCTCGAATCGATCCAGACCGGCGAATACGCCAAGTCATTCATCCTGGAAAGCCAGGCGGGCGGCCCTACCCTCCAGTCACGCCGACGTCTGACCGCGGCCCACCAGATCGAAGTGGTCGGCGCGCAACTGCGCGGGATGATGCCGTGGATCCGTAAGTCGGCATTGGTCGACAAATCCAGAAACTGACCACCCGGCAAGACGAGCAAGGCGCCAATTCCCGCGTAAACCCGCACTTACAACGCCGTATTGCGCGCCTAAACTTTGAATACAGAGTTCAGAATTCAGTAGTCAAAGACGACTACGAGATACCCCCTCAGGAGACGCACCATGACCACACCGTTCGACCAACACGACGCCGGCAAGACCACCGGGGGCAACGCCGCTGCTGCCCCCACCGCAAAGAAACTGATTCCTTTCGGCGGCTACTACACGAGCCGCGTGCCAGGCCACGACCCTGAACTCACCGAAACGGGACCGGGCACGCCCACGGGCGAGTACATGCGTCGTTTCTGGCATCCGGTGTGCATGTCGATGGAGCTCACGGACACGCCGCGCTTCCTCAAGATCCTGAGCGAAGAACTCGTGGCGTTTCGTGACGGCAGTGGCCGCGTGGGTGTGCTGCATGCCCATTGCGTGCATCGCGGCGCTTCACTGGAATACGGTGCGATCCAGGAACGTGGCATCAAATGCTGCTATCACGGCATGGTGTTCGACGTGGACGGTGCCTGCCTGCATGTGCCGTTCCCTGAGGGGGAGGAGAAGGAAGCCGACAAGTACGCCTGCTCGATTCGCCAGGGGGCGTACAAGGCCATCGAGCGCAACGGCCTGGTCTTCGCCTATATGGGACCGCCGGAAGAAGAGCCGCCGTTCCCCGAGTGGGAACAGGACTTCACGGTACTGCCTACCGACGAACTGGTGCCGTACAGCAACTTCCAGCACTGCAACTGGCTCCAGGTGCAGGACAACGCCGCCGACAACTTCCACCCCACCGCGCTGCATGCCGCGAAGAACGTCGTGGGTGGCAAGTTCCAGAGCACGACATTCGACGAAGTCGGTGCTGCGTCGATGGAGGTCGCACCGGACATGCAGTTCATTCCAGTGCATCAGGGCCGCGGCCTGGCCTGCGCGGGCGCCCGGCGGGTCGACAAGGACAAGATGTTCCTGCGTATCCAGCACCAGGTCCTGCCGAACCTCAGCCTGCATGCCTATACCTCGGAAGATGGCTCGAAGAAAAAGCTGTTCAGCCGCTTCCACATCATCCGCTGGACCGTGCCCGTCGACGACGAAAACAGCAAGATGATCGGCTGGCGCGTCATGGGTCCCGGCATCGACACGCGCCTGGTGGGCGACAAGAGCATGGTCGGATACGAATCCATTGACTTCCTCGATGGCCAGGTGGCCATGCGCCGGCCCGAGCGGTTCGGCAAGTACAAGCTCGAGGACATGCCGCCGATTCCGCCCAATCACCGCGAGCGCGCCAATTACAAGGATGCCCAGTACGCGCCGGGCGACTACGAGGCCATCATCAGCCAGCGGCCGATCGCGGTGCACTCGCTGGAAAACCCGACCAAGTTCGACGCCGGCCTCTATGCCTTCCGCAAGATGCTGCGCGAGGCGGTGCGCGGCTCCAACGCCGCAGCGGCTGCGCAAGGCTTTGCGCAATGGCTGCGTGACGTCGGTGGCGCACCCAACAGCTACTGCACAGGCAATGTCTTCGAGCTCCCGGAAGCAGCAACGATGGAGCAGGAAGTCGCCAATCGTCGCCTGCTGGCACGCAAGGCTGTGGCAATCATCACGGAGGCTGATGGCCTGAGGGGCGAGGAGCGTGCCGCATTCGTCAAGGCCAGGTTCGATGAACTGGAACAGAGCCTGAAGGCGTAAGCGCACCGTCGCACATGACAACGCCGGGCGGCACCGTACCGCCCGGCCCGATGTACCTGGAGACACGAGGTTCAGCATGAATGCCCCCACCGCCGAGCGCAACGCGCTCACCCACCTGGAACTGGTTCTTCGGCAAGTCCGCATGGAAGCTGCCGGCATCAACTCGTACGAATTTGTGGATCCCGACGGTAACGAGTTGCCGGGCTTCACGGCGGGTGCCCACATCGATGTTCACATCGCCCCCGGCGTCATCCGGCAATATTCACTGTGCAACAACCCCGAGGAGCGCCACCGCTATGTCGTTGCCGTCCTTCGTGACGAAGCAGGTCGCGGAGGCTCGCGTGGCATGCACGAAACCCTTCGCGTTCCGAATCGCGTCAGGGTAAGCGTACCGAGGAACAATTTTCCGCTGGCAGAGGGTGCCAGGAAAATCATCCTGCTGGCCGGCGGCATTGGCGTGACGCCGCTGAAGGCCATGGTCCATCGCCTTGAGTCGAAGTGGATCGACTACGAGTTGCACTACTGCTCAAAGGGCCCGCAGTACGCCGCATTCGAGGCGGAGCTCAAGGGCCTGGCCCGGATCGGAAAAATCCAATGCCACTTCGACGGCGGAAATCCAAAGGATGGGCTCAACATCGCCAAACTGCTGAAGCATCCGGAGCCGGATACGCATGTCTACTACTGTGGCCCCGGCGGTTTCATGCAGGCGTGCGCCGATGCCGCGGCACACTGGCCGCAGGAACTGGTGCATTGCGAACACTTCAAGGCACCGGTTCAGAAGGCGCCGGCCACCACGGATAGTCCGACCGAAGGATACGTGGTCGAACTCGCTCAATCGGGCAAGAAGCTGACTGTCGCACCAGACCAGAACCTCGCCGAAGTCCTTCAGCAAGCGGGCGCACCGTTGGAAACGTCCTGCCAGTCAGGATTGTGCGGCACCTGCAAGGTTCGATACCTGGCCGGTGAAGTCGATCACCAGGACTTCATTCTTGACGAGACCGAACGGCAGACCGTGATGACACCATGCGTGTCCCGATGCTCTGGAGGTACGCTGGTCCTGGACCTGTAACCATCCCCAGCGAGCAAAGCCATGCGCGATGAGTGCGGCCCATTCCTGCACGTGTTCCTGCTGCTCGGCCTGGTTTCGCTGCTGTTGCCTGTCGTTGGAGAGCCGGCCCGGCATACGCTTCACCACCTGCAGTCCTGGATGCGGCAGTCCGTCGACGATCGACTCCAGGATTGTGCGCAGACGACGTGCCGACGCCTGGTTCTGCTTCGGAGGGCGTTGGCCGCCGAGTCGGGCGACCCGCCTGTGCCAACGCTCCCCTCGTCTTCTTTACCAGCGCGTGCTGACAGTAGCCATGACCGTGCGGCCATTGCCGTAGTAGCACTGGATCGTTGAGTTGCAGCCCGCCACGTATTCGCGATCAAAGAGGTTCGACGCGTTCAGTTGCAGCCGCCACCGCGCGCCAAAATCGGCATGCACTGACGCATCGAACAGCACCACGGACGAGACATTGAACGTGTTCGCGGTATCGCCCGCCGTGCTGCCGATATAGCGCACGCCACCGCCGAACCCGAAGCGCACGTCCTGGATTGGCGCGAGCGTGTAGTCAGCCCATGCCGAAGCCATGGTGCGCGGCACGCCGTACGGGCGCTTGCCAAGGTCTGCGCCATTGCTCTGCGTGACTTCCGGATCCTGGTACGTGAAGCTTGCCACCAGATTCAGTCGCGGCAGCGGGCTTGCCTTGGCCTCCAGTTCCACGCCGCGCGAGCGGACTTCGCCGGTCTGGATGGTGTTTGCCGTATTGGCCGGATCGGTCGTCGAGACGTTCTGCTGGGTCAGGTTGAACACCGACAGCGTGACGATGGAGCGGCTGCCCGGGGGCTGGTACTTGATGCCGGCCTCCACTTGCTGGCCCGTGGTGGGCTTGAGCGGTTCGCCGGCCAGGTTGGTGCTCAGCGTCGGCAGGAACGACGTGGAATAGCTGACATAGGGCGACACGCCAACCGGCGCTTCATAGAGCAGCCCGGTGCGCCAGGTGAACTTTGACGGATCCTGGTTGGTCGTCACGCCGGTGCGGTTGTTGAGCGTGCTGGCGCGCGTGAAGTCCTGCCGGCCGGCCAGCGACAGCACCCAATGGCCCCAGCGCAACTGGTCCTGCAGATAGAGCCCCAGTTGCTTCTGCTCCTGATCGGTGCTGGTGGTGGCATTGGCCGGCAACGCCGGGTTGAGTCCGTACACGGGCGCGTAAAGGTCCAGCGACGGACCATTCACGCTCCACACCCGGTTGTGGAAGTCCTGCCACTGCAGGTCCACGCCGGTCACGACCTTGTGTGTCAACGGACCCGTGGCAAAGTCGACCTGCACGTTGTTGTCGACCTGCACGCCATTCAGGTTGGGTTGGGCCTGGTAGGCGGTACGGTTGAGCGTGCGTTGGTCGCTGGCCAGCGAGCGGCCGAACAGCGACTTGTAGTCGAGGTCCAGATGCGTGAAGCGTACGTTCTGGCGGAACACCGCGTTGTCGGCGAAGCGGTGTTCGAGCCGATACCCCACCGCCGCCTGGGTCTTGTAGTACTTGTCGAACGCAGGATCGCCGGTCAGCAGGCTGCGTGGAATCTTGCCGTAGCGCGACGGGGTGACCATGCCGATCGCCGGGCCGTAGCTTGCGGACGAGCCCATGTCATCGTAGAGAAACGTCGCCGACAGCGTCAGGCTCGTGACGCCGTTGGGCCGCCATGTGAGCGACGGATTGAGGTTGATGCGGTTGTCGGTAACGTTATAGGTCTGGGTATTGCTGAGCCGCCCCAGGCCGTTCACGCGGTACAGCAGCGTACCGTCCTTGTCGAGCGGCCCGCTGAAGTCGAAACGTGCCTGGCGCCGGTCATGCGAGCCGTAATCGATTGCCAGTTCGTGATACGGCTCGGCCAGCGGGTCTTTGCTGATGAGGTTTACAAAGCCGCCAAGATTGCCGGCGCCATACAGCACCGAACTCGGGCCCCGCAATACCTCGACCCGCTCTACCGATGACGGGTCGACGCGAAACGCGGCGTAGCTGCCCGCGCGATTGGCAATCTGCGGTACGCGCAGGCCATCCCAGTAGACATCGGCGTTGAAGCCGCGAATATAGAACCAGTCGGCGCGCGGATCGGCGCCATACGGGTCGGCGTTCACGCCTGCGGTGTACTTGAGCGCGTCGCTGACGGTCTGGACGGCCTGGTCGGACATCTGGTCGCGCGTGATCACCGACACCGACTGCGAAGTCGCCATCAGGCTGGTATCCGACTTGTTGGCCGTGGCGGACTCCCTGGCCACATAGCCTGTCACGGCGCTTCGGCCGCTTTCGCCAGCGGCCGTCACGGTAACCGTCGGCAGGCGGGTCTCGGCGTTGCTGCCCGGGGTGCCGCCTTGCAGTGCAACCGGGCGCGACAGGATATAGCTGCCGTCAGGCCGTTGCACCAGATTCAGTCCGCTACCGGCCATCAACTGTTCGATGGCCTCGCGCGGCGTATGGCTGCCCTTCAGGCCGGGACTGGTCAGCCCGTCGGTCAAGGCCGGGTCGAACGACAGTGCAATGCCGCTTCGCGCCGCGAACGTGGATAGCGTGCGTCCCAGGGGCCCCGACGGTATGTCGTAGGCCTGGCGAGCGGCCACGCCCGAGGTCGATTGCGCGTGTGTGAGCGCAGGCGCGCCGGCGCCGGCCAGCGACATGGCCAGAACGGCCAGCCTGACGGCGCGATGGATGGGACGCTCGGGCGTTTGGGAGCGGGAGACAGCCATGAAAATCGGTCCTTTTCGTTGCTCGACGGTTTGCGGTAGGAAGGTGTTTCACTTCCCTTGCCAGCCGGGCGCGCGAAAAGTACCAGGGGAAACGCAGAAAAATTTGTAACAGCGGCGGAAAGACTCAGTTGATTCAGTTGTCGCGGGTGCGCGGCACCAGCGTGACCCACAAGCGGGTACGGAGCACGACGTCGACCGGATAAGTGGCCATCAGCATCGACAGCGTCCGGTCCGTATCGCCGATGGGCAATGCCCCGGACACGGGCAGTGCCGCGATGGCCGGATCGCAGCGCACGATGCCGCTGCGGTACCGCCCCAGTTGGGCCGCCACCTGGGCCAACGGCATACGGTCCGCCACCAGCATGCCGCGCGTCCACGCAATGGCACTGTCATCGGCGGCAACCGGTGGTTCGACGCCCGAAGCCGTGAAACCCGATTGCTCGCCGGCCCGCAGCACGCGCGCCGATGCGCCCTGTTCGCGCGGCTGTACGCGCACCGCGCCTTCGAGCACGGCTACCCGGGTCCGGTCGCCCTGCACCTGCACGTCAAAACGCGTTCCAAGGGCTTCGAGCTGGCCCTGAGCCGTACTGACGATAAATGGGCGATGTACGGCAGCCGGGTCTGGCGCGGTCTCGACAAGGATCTCTCCGGCGCGCAGTTCTACCCGACGTTGCTGCGTGTCGAACGCCACGTCGATGGCGCTCATCGGGCCCAGCGTGATGCGGGTGCCGTCCGCCAGGCGGAATTCACGCTGCTCCGCGCGCCCGGTACTGTGCGTGGCGACCCATTGCTCCCAAGGTGCCAGCCTCGCCACCGCCCAGGCGGCCGGCGCCACCGCCAGCCATCCAGCCAGGCGTGCTACCGCCTTGCGGCGCGCCAGACTGTTCGGCCGGTCCAGCGCACGCATGGCAATGCCAGGCGGCAGGGTGCCCAGCATGCTCATGAGCCGCTCCGCGCGCACCCATGCCTGCGCATGCGAGGCACTTTGCGCTTGCCAGCGCGCGCACGCCGCGCGATCTTCGGCGCTGGCGTTGGTGGCATGCAACCGCATCAGCCAATTGGCTGCCTCGTCGAGAATGCGGGGATCGATCCCGGCTTCATGCGTCATGACATCGCTCCCAGGCAAACCCGGAACGCTTGCTGCATATAACGCTTGACCGATGTCAGCGAGACACCAAGCCGGTCGGCAATCTCCTCGTACTTCATGCCTTCGAGCTGCGACAGCAGGAAGGCGCGCTTGGCGCGTGGCGACAAGGCATCGAGCATGGCGTCGATTTCATGCAATGCCTCCAGCACGATGGCCCGGTCTTCAGGCGAAGGCGCCAATGGCTCCGGGCAGGCTGCCAGCGCCTCAAGGTAAGACCGTTCAAGCGACTGCCGCTGCAGCCAATTGATCATCAGGCCCTTGGCAACGGTGGTCAGGTAGGCGCGCGGTTCATGCACCGCGGTCAGGTCCCGGGTCCCCGCAAGGCGCGTAAAGGTGTCTTGCGCCAGGTCGGCAGCATCGGCCGCACTCCCGCCATATCCGAGCCGGCGCTGGAGCCAGTGATAAAGCCAGCCGTGATGGGCGCGATAAAGCGCGCCAAGATCGCGCGCGGAGGAAGGCGGACTGCCGGACATGTCGATGCTGCCGAACCTCGACATTGCTGAGCGATGTCAGGTACGACAAGGAAGCGATTAGGTAGATTGACCCGATGCCGCACTGAAAACAGTGCGACGAGTTGATTTGCGAATAATTATCATTTGATTTTAGCCGCGACTGCAGCTTCGGGGCAAGCCGACGAGCCTCATCGCGGCCCGCCCTTGCCCCGACTCATGTTGCGGCAACGTGGAATTCCGGCGGTACAAACGTACAAAGGCACCGGTACAAATGTCCCAATCCACCGGAATGCACCTTGCGCACCGCTCGCTGTCCGGCCTACGCTGGTCAGCCTTCAATGCCGCTGCCACCGGCGCCACCCTCCTCACCCTTGCGAGTCGGTCGAACATATGGGAGCCATGATTTACCCGATGTCCAGCGAAACGCACCAGTCCTCGGCACGACTGCTGGAACGTCATTGGGTCGCGGCAACCCCGGCCAGGGTCGCAGTCCTGAATGCACTCCTGCGTAGTGCAACCCGACATCTGAGCGCGGAACAGTTGTGCGCGAGCATGCTGGAAAGCGGTGAGTTGTCTGGGGTATCCACGTTAAAGAACGCCGTCTACGAACTGGCAAGCCTTGGCGTGCTGGCGCGCGTGCTGGTGCAGGAAAGGAATAATCGGACGCAGACGTTCTACGAGCTCGCCGACCAACCGTTCCATCGGCACCTGTATTGCGTTCGCTGCGGGTCCATCGACGAGATCCTTGACGAAACTTTCGAGAAAGCGCTGCTGGGACACTTTCAGGCTCACGGACTCAAACCCGCAAACGTAGACCTGGCCATGGTCGGGACATGTGCAGGCTGCAGCGGCCCGCGCTGAGCCGGGTTACCTGTAAAGGTGGTCTGTTCTGGATTCTCGCGTGACATAGCAGTTGAGACCCTTCGTCTCACGCCACGCAATCGCCATTCGCAATCGGATCCAGTCATGCCATTCCAGAATCGTCCCTACCTTGTTCGACGCATATTCCGCCAACCAAACGCACTGCTTGCTGTGCTGTGTGCCACCGGAACGATCTGGTCTGCGTCAGTGTGTGCCGCCAGCGGCAACATTGCACTCGTCACGCAGGTATCCGGCCCCAATGCGACCGTGGACCAGATGGTGAAGCAACATCTGGAATCACGCGGCTATCACGTCAGTATCCACAATCAGGATGTCTCGCCGGATGCTGTGGCCGACACTGATTGCGTCATCCTGTCCTCGAACGTGTCCGCGAAGTCGATGAAGGCCGGCTGGAAGCAGCTTCAAGTGCCGCTCATGACCTGGGAGAACGACTATCTCGATGATCTGGCGATGACCGGCAAGCGCCACGACACGGACTTCGGCGAAGTGCCGCGCGAACGCTATGTCTGGCTGGTCAATGCCCCGCATCCGGCGGCCGCAGGGCTTCCAGCGGGCGTGGTGAACGTGTACCAGAAGCAGGCGGCCATGAGTTGGGGCAAGCCGGGGCTTGGCGCGAGCACCATTGCCACGCTTTACGGACAGCCAGACAAGGCAGCGGTTTTCACGTACGAGAAAGGCGCCACCATGGACTACGAGGCCATCGCGCCGGCACGTCGCGTAATGTTCTTCCTCGACAACGAGACGTTCCCGAATCTCTCGCCTGAAGGCCTCAGGCTATTCGATGCCACCCTTGATTGGGCGGCGCAGCGGAAGCGTTAAACCACGCCATGCGCTCAGTGGGCAAACTGGCTGCTCGGTGGCACCAGCAGGTCTTCAAGAAAGTAGGCAGCCAGCTGATGCCGGCCATTGAGATTCGCTTTCGCGTACACATTGGCCGCGTGCTGGCGAACCGTCTTGGCACCACTGTTTCTGGCCTGGGCGATTTCCTCGAGGGAAAGTCCCTTTACCAGTAGCAGTGCAACGTCCTTTTCCGACGGCGTCAGCTTCCAGGAATCGAACTGCGTCTGCATGGTCTGCAGGAAATGCCGCGTCGACTGCTGGGATACCTCGTCCCGCTCGGCCACCGCGCGCTGCGCCGCCTCGGCCGAAGCCTTGAGATTTGCAAATTCCTTTGCCGCTCGTCGCCGTTCCCGGATCACGACGAAAAGAATCGCGATGAATGCGAGGGTCGCGACCGTTTCAGTCATTACGTGAAAGTCGGCACCGTTGGAAAACAGCTGGTAGAGATCCCATGCCTGATAGGCAGGAAAAACAATCAGCAGCAAAGCGAGTTTGATCGGCATGGTCGCGAATTCAGGACGTGGATTCCCTGTCACCGTGCTCGACGGTTCCAAAAGGCATACAAATGTAACTGATTCTCACTTAGGACGGAAGAGGCGACTGGCATCTCAAATGCCAAAAAGAAACTTATAAGGCATCTGAAACACACGGGACATATGCCCTGTGTTGCAAAAGTTCATCGAAATCCGCCCGGCAAACGACCAGTTTCTACGGGACAAAGGTCCGAGGGGCGCACTAGTCGGATTGTTGCTGCAAATGATTCCCATTAGGTTTCATGGGCTGGCTCCGCATTTCTCGCGGTGCAACTGGCCCGAATTCCGGCGTCCTTGCGCAGTAACTCCGCAGTAACGCCGCAGTAACGCTTCCAACATTTCCGACTCCAACCGTCCTACGTCAATGTCCCGTCCTGCCCGCCGCGGTCACTCGCCACGCCCCACTGTCATCGCCACTCTGGCGTACGCCCTGATCGCTGGCCTGCCCGCCGTCGCACTGGCCCAGTCCAACCCCTCGGAGCAGACGTTGCCGCCGGTGACGGTCTCGGGCGGAAAGGTTCTGCCCGGCAACCCCAACGAATCGGTGACTACCGGCACCAAGACCGACACGCCGCTGCGCGATATCCCGGCCGCCATCACCGTGATTCCCGAAGACGTGCTGCGCGACCAGGGCGCCATCGACATGAACTACGCGCTGCAGAACTCTGCCGGCGTGCAACCGCAACTCGCTGGCGGTTACGGTTTCGCGAACAACTACACGATCCGCGGCCTGGCCATGCGCTTCCTGCGCGACGGCTATATCGACGGCCCGAGCCAGAACGGCTACTACCGGACCATGTATGACGTGGACCGCATCGAAGTGCTCAAGGGCCCGGGTTCGGCGCTCTACGGCTCTGGGCAGCCCGGCGGCACGGTGAATATCGTCACCAAGCAGCCGCAGCCGAAGTTCAGCGCCGAAGTCGGCGCCTTTGGCGGCAGCTTCGGTACCTGGGGTACCTATGTGGACGTGGGCGGCCCGGTCAGCTCGCAGGTCAACGCACGCCTGATCGCCGACTATGAGAAAAGCGATGGCTATCGCGGCCTTGGACGCGACATCCGCGAAGTCTCGCCGTCGTTCAGCTGGGCGTACGACACCAACAAGACGCTGACGATCGACTACGACCACCGCGACATCAGCATCGTCCCGGACAACTACGGTATCGTCTTCAACAACCAGGGCAAGATCGCCAGCGCACCGCGCGACTCGCGTTACTACAGCCCGTTCAACGACACGCGCCAGCTGATCGACCGCGTCACGGTCAGCCACGACTGGCGCATCGATCCCGCGCTGACCATGCGCACGGCGTTCATCTACGACGAACGCTCGCTCGACATGACCCGCAACGCGGGCGGCAATGGCGGCAATGCGCAGAACCAGATGACCGGCCGCAATGCCCGGACGCAGTCTGACGACGGACACTTCATCCTGGCCCAGAATGAACTGGTCTGGAAGACCCGCACCGGCCTGGTCGACCACACGGTGCTGTTCGGCCTGGAATACTCGGACACGCATATCAACACGGTCCGCACCGGCTACAACCTGCCCGACATCCTCAACATCAATGCCCCGGTCGTCCGCGAGACGACACTGGCCGGCATTCCCGCGGTTCCCGCGCAAGGCTTCAATCGCGTGCTCAAGCAGGAAGACGTAGGTGTCTACCTGCAGGACCAGCTGGCCTTTGGCGAGCACTTCAAGCTGCGCGGCGCGGTGCGGACCGACCGCGTCAAGTTCAGCGACGTCGGCACCCAAGGCACGTCGTTCCGCTCGATTGGCGACACGCAGAACCTGACCTCGGGTTCGCTGGGCGGCGTCTGGCAACCCACGCGCGCGCTGTCGTTCTACGCCGGCGTATCGACCAGCAAGTTCATCAATGTCTCCACCGAACCGGCGGCACTGTCCACCGAGCCCGAAAAGGCCCTGCAGAAGGAAATCGGCGTCAAGGCCGAGTTTCTGGACGGCAAGCTGAATACCAATGTGTCGCTGTTCGAAACCGAGCGCAAGAACTACTACATCACGCTGCCGGGCGCTTTGAGCCCGACACCCGATGGCCGCGACAAGAGCCGCGGCGTGGAGCTGGAACTGTCGGCCCTGCCGCTGCCCGGCTGGACCATCCTGGCCAACTTCGTGCTGCAGAACGTGGAAGTGGAATCGAACGCGCTGGCATCGAACGCCGTCATGGGCGTGACCAACCGCAGCATCGCCGGCACCCGACCCGCCGGCGTGTCCCGTACCGGCGGCCGCCTGTGGACCACCTATGACTTCCAGCAGCAGGCGCTGCACGGCTGGGGCGTGGGCCTGGGGCTGACCTACAAGGGCGACAGCTACGCCGATTCGCTGAACCTGTACCAGGTGCCGTCGTACGTGGTGCTCGATGCCGCCATCTACTATCGTCAGAAGAAGTTCGACGTCACGCTGAACCTGCGCAACCTGACTGACAAGACTTATTATGTCTCGCCGACGTTCTCGGGCGCCCTGCCCGGCGACAAGCGCAGCGCCATGCTGACGGCACGCTACCGCTTCCAGTGAGGACCATGATGAAACGCCATTCACTTCTTGCCGGCCTGGCACTGACGCTCATTGCCGCCGTGCTCCCTTCGGCAGTCCAGGCCCATTACCTGTGGCTCGAACAGGACAAGGCGGGGGGACACCTCTACTTTGGCGAGTACGAAGAGATGCTGCGCGAGCGGTCTCCCGGCCGTCTCGATGAGATGCCGGCACCCGAGCTTCGTGCCGTAACCGCTTCGGGTCAGACCAGCGCGGTACAGGCAAAGCGCGAGGCGGGCGGATTTGCGTTCGCGCGCCCTGCACGCGGCACCACCATCGTGGCTACCGAGGGCGCCTACGCCGTCAAGGACTGGACCCGTGCGGGCATCGGCATCGTCAAGCCGATGTTCTACGCCCGGCTGGTCGATGGCGTGCCCGCCAGCGATGCGGAAGCGATGACCCTCGACATCCTGCCGACCGCCAACGCCGGCGAGTTCCGGGTTCTGTTCCGCGGCACGCCGCTGGCTGCCACGGACGTGCGCATCATCGCGCCGAATGCCTGGACGCGTGAGGCAACCACCGGCAAAGACGGCAAGGTGCAATTTGCGTTCCCGTGGCGCGGCCAGTACATCCTGCACGTCGTGCATCTGGAGAAGACTCCCGGTACATACAACGGCACTGCCTACGAGGCCTTGCGCCATCGCACCACGGCTACCGTCAATGTCCCGGGCGGTCCTGCAACCCAGGTCCCGGTGAAATGGGGCTCTTCCCAGCCTCATTGAGGTTTGCCGCCAGCCCGCCGCACATCCATGGCGGGCTAGGCAGCGCCTGAGCTTCACCACATGCTCAGAACCCCACGGTAACCGACGCCAGAACCGTACGCGGGTCGGCCTGCGCCAGCCCGCCGTATGCGTCAACCGCCGCCCATCCCCGCCGATTCAGGACGTTGCGCATCACCAGGCGTACAGTGGTCGGGTAGCGATCGCCGGTCAGGCGATATCTCGCACCAAGGTCCCAGCGGGTCCATGACGGGATTCGTTGTGTGTTGGCCGCATCCACATACTGACCGTCGTTGTAGGTCACGTAGGTGGTAAGTGTCAGTCCCGGAATCCCGGGAGCATCAAGTTCAGCGCCCAGATTGGCTTGCCAGGATGGCACGCCAATCGGCGTCTTGCCGGACAACGTCGGGCTTCCTGAGATCGACGCGTCGACCCACATGGCACTGGCGTTGAGACGCAATCCCGGAACAATTTCGTCACGCAGCGCCAGCTCCAGGCCACGATTGCGCTGCTCGCCATCAGCGGCGAAGCGCGTCCCCGTCATCACGCCGCTTACCTTGCTGATCTGGAAGGCGCTGAAGCTGGCGACGAGATTCTGCCGTGCCAGCCTTACGCCGATCTCATACTGGGTGGAACGGTATGGCGCCAGCACCTCGCCCGCATTCGCGGCACTGGTCGGCGCGGTATCTCCCTTGCTCAGGCCTTCGACGCGGTTCGCATACAGTGACACCGACTGGCTCGGCCTGAAGACGATACCCAGCATCGGCGTGACCGCCCCCTTGTCATAGTGGGCGACGACGCTACCATCCGGGTTGAAATTGTCGGAGCGGATTCTCTGGTAGCGAAACCCTGCCGTGACCTGCAAGGCCTGATCGAGCAGGCCGACGGTGTCGACCAGCGACAAGCCTGTCAGGTATGTCGAGGACACCTTCGGCACGCTCGCAGGCTCGGGAATCGACTGGGAAGGCAACGTGACCGGATCATAGAGATTGGTGAGCGACGTCAGCGAAGAATTCACCAACCCGCGATTGAGCTGGTCCCGATACCCGCTGATGGCCAGCGCCATCCGATGGGTCGCCGGGCCGGTATCGAAGCGCCACCGCGCCCCGGCTTCCGCAGTTGCCCTGGCGACTTCGAACCGGTAGTTCGTATCGAATACCGAGACATCCCCGGCTTCGTTGATGATGGTGGGTGTGATGGCGAACACGCGCGCAACACGCGTGCTACCGCCCCCAGCATGGGCATACAGTTGGACGCGCTCGTCCACGTCGTAGGTGACGCGTGCGAGCACCGAGCCGTCATTGATCCTCGATGACTCCCATGACTGGGAAATATTGCGATGCCCGTCGGGAGCCTCTGGAACGGCAATGCCAGGGATGATATGTACCAGCCGGAACGGCGCCGAAATGGTCTCGTGCTGGCCGATGAGGTCGAGACTCGCCTGCAGGCGCCTGCCTCGAAAGTCCAGCGCCAGCGCGCCTGAGCCGGCGTTGCGATGCTGATGGTCCAGGCTGGTGTCCCCAGCCCGATACGCGCCGTTGAAGCGCACCCCAAAAGCCCGCTCGTTGCCGAATCGCCTGCTTACGCCGACTGAAGTTCCGAACTGAGCCACGGAGCCGTAGTCCACGCCGAGTTCGGTGAGATCCGTGGCTTCTGCCCGCTTTGGCACGATATTGATGGCCCCGCCAATGCTGCCGCCCGGTGACATGCCATACAGCAGCGTGGTTGGCCCCTTGACCAGTTCGATTCTCTCGACGTACCCGGTCGCGACACGATAGTTCGAGGCGATGCCGTAGACGCCATCAAAGGCAATTTCCCCGAAGTTTCCATTGCTGTACGGGAATCCACGAATCGTGAACGCATCGAGAATGCCGCCCGGTTTGCTGACCGAGCGCACCGAAGCATCGGTGTCGACCACATCGGCAACACTGGATGCCTGGAGATCCTTGATGGCATTGGCATCGAAACTACTCGTGCTGACCGGTGCATCCATGCCATCGACATCGCCAAGCAGCCCAAGATTCGCGGCCCGTCGGATATCCGTATCATGCGAACGTGAATCGCCACTGGCGCGTCCGACGACTGTCACGGTTGGCAACGTCGGGGCGCCTTCGCCTCCTTCAGCCCGTTCAACCGGACCGGCCTGCCTGCGTATCGCGTACCCGCCATCGCGCAGATCGACAACCTCGAAACCTGTGCCATCAAGCAGCTTGCGTATGCCCCCGACCACGCTGTAGTGCCCCACCAGCCCGGCACTCTGGTTTTTCCGCAATGCTTCGGCCTCAAAGACCAGATCGATCCTTGATGCCGTAGCAAACTCGATAAGAACCTTGTCGAGTGGTCCGGGCTGTATCGAATACAGTCGGACTGCGGCCACGCCCGCTTGCATCGGGTCAGCGGCCGCGCAGTCCTGCGTGCCCATGGCAACTACCATCGCGGTCGCAACCCAGGCCAAGGCCTGGCGATGGTTCATCGACATGGGGCCTGCATCAGAAATCCACCGTCACAGATCCCAGGAAGGTGCGCGGCGCACCTTGCGAAATGGTGCTGTACGACGCCACGCCACCCCAGTAGTTTTTGTCGAACGCGTTGATGACCGTGGCGCGGAACGTGGTTGCCTTGCCAGCCACCCTGGTGCGATAGCGGGCACCAAAATCGAACGTGGTCCACGATGGCACCGACTGCGTGTTGGCCTGGTTGACGTAAACGCGTCCGGTGTAGTTGACGGCACCGGTCAGGGTCAGCCCCTGAAGCCACGGCAGATCCCATTCCGCGCCAAGGTTTGCCATGAAGTCAGGCACGCCCACCGGTCGATTGCCTTGCGTCGTGGCGCTGTTGGTCTTGGTCAGCTTGCCGTCAAGCCAGGTCACCCCACCCAGCAGTCGGACACGACGAACGACTTCACCGGAGACCGTCAACTCCAATCCCTGGTTGCGCTGCTCGCTGTCGACGGCATAGACGGTGCCAAACAGCTGGCCGCTTGGCTTCGTCATGCGGAATGCGGCCAGCGTCGCCATCAGCGAACCCGCATCAACCTTGACACCTACTTCCTGCTGCTTGGTCTTGTACGGAGCAAAGACCTGGCCTGCATTGGAAGCGGTGGTCGGCGCGATATCTCCCTTGCTCAGCCCTTCGACATAGTTCGCATAGAACGAAACATTGCGCCACGGCTTGAAGACGATACCGGCCAGCGGCGTGACGGCATTCTCGTCGTAGCTCGAAGACTTGGCGCCGGTCGCGGTGTTGTAGTTGTTCGACTCGACCTGCTGGTAGCGCAGGCCAACCGTCAGCGCCAGGCGGTCGTCGAGGCCGCTAAGCGTGTCCACCAGCGCCACGCCCGACAAGGTCGAGTCCGAAACCTTGGGCACATACTTGGGCGGCGCAATCGACTGCTCCGGACGTACCACCGGGTTGTAGATGTTCGACTGGACTGGCGTGCCGGCGACGTTCGCATTGGCGATGCGGTCCGAATAGAAGTTGCCCTGCAAAGCGAGCGTATGCTTGACGGGACCGGTATCGAATTTGGCGCGTACGCCCGTGTCGAACGACATCCGGTTCACCTGGAACCGCCAGTTCTGAACGGCAGTGGACGTGTCACCGGCCGCGTTGAGGATGGTTGGCGTCTGGTCGGAAAGCCGCGATACGTCCGACCGTGTCCCACCGGCATCGGCGTAGACGGTCACATTGTCCGCAACGTCGTACTCGACGCGCAGCAACGTCGACACGTCGTTGGACTTCCACCACCCCCATGGCTGGGTGATATTGCGCCGGCCGTCCGGTGCCGCCGGAACGTTGATACCGGCAGCCACCAGGAACGGACGCGTCGGTGCGTCGATCCACTGGTACTGCTCGATCAGGTCGAGCGACGCGCGCAGGCGATCGCCGCGATAGTCCACCGAAACGGCCGCGACTTCGCTGCGCGACTTCTGGTTGTCCAGCGGTGTTCCTCCCTGACGATGCAGGCCGTTGAAGCGAACGCCCCACTCCTTGTCCTTGCCCCAGCGACGGCTCAGGTCGACTGCCCCGCCCACCTGCGCATCCGACGCGTAGTCGAGCGTAAAACGTGTCAGGTCGGTATTGCCGGCGCGTTTCGGTACCAGGTTGACCACGCCACCCACCCCGCTATTCGGAGACATGCCGTAGAGCATAGCCGCCGGGCCTTTCAGCACCTCCACGCGTTCGATGTATTCCGGGAACAGGTGGTAGTTCGGCGAAACGCCGTACACCCCGTCGAATGCAACCTCCGACAGGTTGCCTTCGTTGATCGGAAAGCCACGAATCATGAACGAATCGGTGACCCCGCCAGTCTGGCCGGTGAATCGAATCGATGGATCGGCGTTCAGCACATCGGCCAGCGTCACGGCTTGCTGGTCCTCGATCCGCTGCGCGGTGTAGCTGGTTGTCGAGAACGGGGTATCCATGGTGCCGCGGTTTCCGAGCAACCCAAGCCGGCCGCCACGGGCAGTCTGGCCGCCAGTGTAGGCGGCGGGAAGCTCGGTGGCATCATTGGCGGCTGCCTTCACCGTAACGGCAGGCAGCACCGTTTCCGACGGCTGTTCCGCGGCAGCCTGGGCCCAGGCGTCGAATGACGCGGCACCCGAGCCTACGGCCACGCAGAGCATCGCCTGATGCAGCGCGGCAGTCACCGGTTTCAGCTTCAGCTTTGGCTTCAGGGTTGGTCGGCATGCAGTATTGGTGCGGACATGGGATGGCTGGCGAAGTGATTGCGATGACGGCATGGTGCTCAAAAGTCCAGGGCAGGTTAAAGGGTGTTCCTGCAATCCAAGCCGGACAGCGGGCCCGAATCCCCTCAATTCACCTCGAACTAATTTGTAACAATGCCATGCATCACGCCTTGGACGCGGGTCCCACCCGGACCCAGTAGCGCGTGAAATACGAAACCCGGATCGGCAATGCCTTCTCCAGGAAGCGCAACGTGCGATCGGTGTCGTCGATCCGGTACGCGCCCGAAATGGTCAGGTCCGCTATGGCCGGATCGCAATCGATGCGCCCGTGCCGGTATCGTCCAAGCTCGGCCAGCACATCTGCCAGGCGCATATCGCTTCCCGACAGCAGTCCGTTCGCCCAGCTATCCGGCGACAGTGCCACCGCCGCGCGCTCGGAACTCGACGCCTGTGTCATCTGCCACGTCGTGCCGGCGTTGGCAACCGACTGCGCCTCGCCATTGCCGGCGTGCAGCGCCACGGCGCCCTCCTGAACGCTCACCCGCGCGAAATCATCGTCGAGGCGCACCGCGAAACGTGTGCCGAGCGCGCGCATCGTCCCGAACGAGGTACGCACCCGGAAAGGTCGCCGGATTCCACGCTGCACATACTGATCGTCGTGACCGGTGGTCACGAGAATCTCTCCACGACGAAGCACCACATCGCGGCGCTCGGCATCGAACCGCATATCGAGCGCTGTATCCGTGTTGAGAATGACCACCGTCCCATCGTCCAGCACCAGCCTGCGCTGCTCGCCTACCCCAGTACTGGCTTCGGCGACCCATCGCTGCCATGGGGCATGGCGGTACCCGGCCGACAGGCCCAGTACCGAAATTCCACCGAGCGCCAGCACCTTGAGCGCCTGCCGTCGGCCAGCCTGACGGCGGGCACGGATTGCATCGGCAGTGCTGAAGGTTTCCAGTGCAAGCGGCGCAGGCACGCGGGGAAAGCCGTCGCGTAGCGACTGCACGCGCTGCCAGGCCAGCCTGTGACGCGGATCCGCGCTTTCCCAGACATGGAAGCGTCGGCGCGTGTCGTCGCTGGGCTCGTTGAACAGCAAACGGACTGCCCAGTTGATGGCCTCGTCGACAATCTCGGACGGAAGCTCGTGGTGCGAGCCTGACATCGGGGCTGAGATCTCGGCCAACTTAGTCGCTGCCAAAGCGCATCTCGTAGCATCGCCGCAATGCCTGGCTGATATACCGCTCAACCGTAGCCAGCGACATACCGATGCGTTCAGCGATTTGCGGACAGGTCAATCCATCGAGCTGCGCCAGCAGGAAGGCGTGGCGGACGCGTGGCTTCAAGGTATCGAGCATGCGGTCGATTTCCATCAGCGTCTGAAGGAAATGCAGTCTGCTCTCGGGCGACGGAGCATGCGCCTCCGGCAAATGCGCAAGCGTTTCAAGCCACGCCTGCTCCAGCTCGCGCCGTCGCCAGAAGTCGATCACGAGTCCGTTGGCGATGGTGCCAAGGTAGGTTCGCGGCTCCCGAACCTCCGCAACCTTCCGGTGCAGCAGGCGGACGAACACGTCCTGGGCCAGGTCTGCCGCGTCGCAGGCATTGCCTATTTTCCGCAGCAACCAGCCCTGCAGCCATGCGTGATGATGGCTGTACAAGGCATCGACGTGCGAATGGGTTCCCGGGTCGATGGCTGTCATAAGACGGCAACCATGAACCAATGGCGATGCGGAACCAGGTGTTTGTAGCAGACAATCGCCATTTGAATAACTCAGGCCAGCCTGCGGCACAGGCTGTTTCTCATGCGAACCCGGCAAATGTAACTGATTCTCACTTACCACGGAAGACCCTGACGCGACCGCGCCACACTTCCGTACCTACCGGAATGCATAACCCCGTGTCAGCGGGCAATAGAGTCGTTACTTGTGCAAAGCGCCGATGAGTCTTACTGCGCGGCAAAGGCGATCACATCCTCAATCTCAACGCGGATGCCGATGAACTCGCCCACGGCATGATCGTGGTGCGACGGAACCAACGCCAGCAGACGGCATCCGCTAGCCAGTCGCAGCGTGTACAGGAACTCGGCACCTCGGAAGGCTTTGTGGACTACCTCCGCCCGCATGGGACTGGCGTCGTCATGCACGATATCGTCGGGTCGCACTAGCACGTCGACGGCTGCATCCGCGGGTAGTTGCAAGGGCACTGCGGGATTCAGCATGCCCAATTCGACTTCGATTTTCCCGTCGCGGCGCAGGCGTCCTGGAATCAATACGCCCTGGCCGACAAAGCCAGCAATGAAGCGCGACTTCGGACGGTGGTATATCTCATGTGCGCTGCCCCACTGCTCGATCACCCCGTCATGCATCACGCCAATCTCGTCTGCCATGGCAAAGGCCTCGCACTGGTCGTGCGTTACCAGAATGGCGGTAGTGCCTTGTGCCTTCAGTATCTCCCGCACTTCCAGGCTTAGGCGCTCACGCAAATCGACATCGAGATTGGAGAAAGGCTCGTCGAGTAGCAGCAGTTCGGGCCGCGGGGCAAGCGCTCGTGCCAGCGCCACACGCTGCTGCTGTCCGCCGGACAGCTCATGCGGGTAGTTGCCGCCCAGGCCGGCAAGGCCGACCAGCTGGAGAACCTCTTCCACTCGCGCCGCTCGTTCGGCGCGGCCAGAGCGGGTTAGCCCAAAACCGACATTGCCTGCCACGTCCAGATGAGGGAACAGCGCATAGTCCTGGAACACCATGCCGATTCGGCGCTCCTCTGGCGGCACGAGCACGTTGGACGACGACACGGTCTGTCCGTCAAGCACGATGCGACCGTCTTGCAACGGCTCAAATCCAGCGATAACTCGCAACACTGTAGTCTTGCCGCATCCGCTAGGGCCAAGCAGGCAGGCAATACTGCCGCGCGCCAGCTCAAAGGACACCCCCTTGACCACCCCGTGTCGCTTGTATGCATGGTGGACACGGTCTACCTCGATGACGGAAGTGCCAGCGGCAGTGTCACCAGTGGCACTACTCAACATATGCCATGCACTTGACGGGCCTTCGCTTCGGGAAAAGGATTTGGGTCGCATCTGCGCATTATATGGACGAGGCATCGTACAGCGGGCCGGTGTATGCGTCGCATTGTTAAAATGTGGCAACCCGCGCCGCGTTGGCATTGTTCGGGTACGCATTTCCACCAAATCTACCGAATGCTCTTGTCCAGCCGCCGCTTCCATCCTTTGACCCTGGCCACGCTGGCGGCAGCTTTGCTAATCGCTGTGCCAGTACTGGTGGTTGCCTCGGCCGTGCTACTGCCCGCTGGCGAGACCTGGCGGCACCTTATGGACACCGTGCTGGCGGAATACGTGCTTAACACGCTCTGGCTGCTGGTGGGCGTAGCCGCTGGGGTGCTGGTGCTCGGCGTGAGCACCGCGTGGCTGGTCTCAACCTACCGCTTTCCCGGCCGCACCGTGATGGAATGGGCGTTGGTGTTGCCCATGGCGATGCCGGCTTACGTGATTGCCTACGCCTATACCGATGCACTGCAGTTTGCCGGGCCTGTGCAAGGATGGTTGCGCGACATGACCGGCTGGAAGGCACGCGAATACTGGTTCCCGGACATCCGCTCGCTTGGCGGCGCCATCACGCTGTTTTCGCTGGTACTGTACCCCTATGTCTATTTGACAACGCGCGCTGCGATTCTCCAGCAAACACAGAACACGCTTGAGGCTGCGCGCCTGCTCGGTCACGGCACCTGGAGCCGGCTCTGGCGCGTGGTGCTGCCGCTGGCCAGACCCGGCATCGTCGCAGGCACCACGCTGGCGATGATGGAGACGCTGGCTGATTTCGGCACCGTCGCGTACTTTGCCATTCCTACGTTTTCTACCGGAATCTTCCGCGCGTGGTTCTCACTCGGGGACAAGAACGCCGCAGCGCAGCTCTCAGCGTGCATGCTGCTGTTCGTCGGCGCGATCCTGCTGATGGAACGCGCCAGCCAGGGCCGTGCGCAAGTCTACGGCAATCAACGTCGTGTTGCGGCAAGAACCCTGAGGGGCACGCAGGCTTGGCTCGCCCTGGCAACCTGCGCCTTGCCAGTGCTGCTGGGCTTTCTGGTACCGGCGCTGATGCTGTGCCACATGGCCTTCAGCGACGGCGATACTCAATTCGGTCCGCGCTTTGTTGGACTTGTGCGTAACAGCTTCTTGCTAGCCAGTGCAACGGCGCTAGCTGCCGTCCTGGTGGCGCTGGCAATAGGCTACGCCGGACGCACCGCGAATGGCAGGGGCAGCTGGCTGCTACGCGGGCTGACTCGGCTGTGCGGCATGGGTTATGCACTACCCGGCTCGGTTATCGCCGTAGGCGTTCTAGTGCCGGTGGCACGCTTTGACAACGCGCTGTCTGCCTGGCTGCAGCAACAATTCGGGCTGTCGGTCGGGCTGCTGTTGACCGGCGGTATCGCAGCGTTGGTCTATGCCCTTCTGGTGCGTTTCCTGGGGGTCGCGCTACAAACGGTCAATGCCGGACTGGGAAAAATCACGCCTGGCATGGACGCTGCTGCACGCAGCCTCGGTCACGGACCGGGCGCCACGCTGCGACGCGTACATTTCCCGATGCTGCGCGGCAGCCTGCTGACCGCGGCGCTGATCGTCTTTGTGGATGTCATGAAGGAACTGCCGGCAACCTTCGTCATGCGCCCGTTCAACTTCGATACGCTTGCCGTGCAAGCCTACAACCTCGCTGCGGACGAACGTCTGGCCGAAGCCGCGACCGCGTCGTTGATGATCGTCGCGGTCGGGCTGTTGCCGGTAATCATTCTGGCGCGTTCCATCCGGCGTAGCGCGCAGCGCTAGGCCGTCTGCTACCTTGACGCCGAGCCGAGCCGTTTCCTGGCTCTGCGCTCGCCAGGCGTGTTGCGAATATGGCCGGCCATCCTTGCGCAGGAATGACCGGCTCAAACAACGACTTACTTGAAGCCTGCGCGGTCCAGAAGTTTCTGGGCCTGCGGTTGGTACTTACCCAGTTCGGCGACGTTGATACTATCAGCCTTGAACTCGCCCAATGCATCAAGCGCTGGATTGCTTACCTTCACGCTCTGAACCACCGGCCACTCGTTGTTGCCGTCAGCAAAGTAGCGTTGGGCATCGTCGCTGGCCAGGTACTCGAGAAACTTGACTGCCGCCTCCTTGTTCGGGGCGTGCTTCAGCACGCCGCCACCCGAGATGTTCATATGTACACCCTGGGTTTTCTGGTTTGGCCACACCACGCCCAGTTTGTCGATCACCGCTTTGTCCTCTGGCTTGGTGGATTTCAGCATGCGCGCGATGTAATACG
Organism: Cupriavidus sp.; assembly: GCF_057315035.1. Lineage (NCBI taxonomy): Bacteria > Pseudomonadati > Pseudomonadota > Betaproteobacteria > Burkholderiales > Burkholderiaceae > Cupriavidus > Cupriavidus sp. Next base: position 63,501 of record NZ_DBHKYV010000009.1, read on the forward strand.
TGTTGGAAATTGCCACGTCGCATTCGCCTGCGGCCACTGCTTTGAGCTGATCGGTGTCGCCGCCTTTGGGTACCCGCGCCAGATTCGCGGCCACGCCTCGCGCCCACTGTTCGGTACGAGCTTCGCCGTCGTGCGCTATGAGGCTGGACACAAGCGACAGGTTGTACACGTGGCCACTGGAACGCGTACACACTTTGCCCTTCCACTTTGGGTCGGCAAGGTCCTCGTACATGGCGATGTCGCCGGCTTTGACCGCGGCCTTGTTGTACGCGATTACGCGCCCACGCGCCGAGAAGCCGAACCATTCGCCATTCCCGTCGCGGTAGTTGGCCGGAATGCGCGATTCCAGCAATTTCGATTTGACCGGCGCGAAAACACCAGCCTGTTGAGCACGCCACAGCCGACCAATATCGACGGTGATGAACACATCAGCCGGGCTGTTCGCCCCTTCATTTCGAATGCGTTCCAGCAGCGGATCTTCCTGGCCTTCGATGCGGTTGATCTTGATGCCAGTCTGCTTGGTGAAGTTGGCGTACAGCGCCTCGTCCGTCTGGTAGTGCCGCGCAGTATAGAGATTCAGTACCTTTTCCTGTGCCGTGGCCGCCAGCGGCAACGTTAGCAAGGCTAGCGCTACGGCACGCAGCGGCAAAGTACGGATGATGGTGGTCTTCACGCGGATGGCTCCCAGGTATGTTGTTGGGCAGCCATTTGCATCCGGGGCACTTGGACTGCCCGGCTATTGGATTCCGGACAGTCGAAAACGATATTGATTCTTGTTCAGGTGGTCAAATTACATTTCTGTCATGGACAACTTGACCGGCGAGCGCACGATTGCGCAGACATCCAATGCAACGTCGATCCCGTCGAAAATCATGTTGCCCGCTTGCAGCTAATCCGTGCTTAAGGCATCGACGGTATCCTTGGCGGCATTCCCACTACCTCACGCGCCCCAATGGATGGCCACCTCCATATTCGCCAACTGATTGGCCATGGTCGAGGGCCGATCGGCTTCGATGTGCCTGCAGGTCAATGCACGGTCCTGTCGGGCGCTTCGGGCACTGGTAAAAGCCTGGTATTGCGCATGATTGCGGACCTGATTCCGAACTCGGGCGAGGTCCGGATCGGAAATACCTCGCGAGACGCGCTGAGCGGGCCCGCGTGGCGCCGCGAGGTGGTGTACGTGGCGGCCGAATCAGGCTGGTGGGCCGACGACGTGCGCAGCCATTTTGAAGCCCGCGACCAAGCCTGCGGCGCGATGGAGCCGCTGCTGCGCAAGCTGCTGCTGCGCGACGGCATCCTCGACGCCCATGTCAGCCATCTTTCCACGGGCGAGCGTCAGCGGCTGGCCTTGTTGCGTGCCATGGTTCTTCGTCCACGCTTCCTGCTCCTCGATGAACCGACATCGGGACTTGATCCTGACTCGACCCTCGCGGTGGAAGCATTGCTGAAAGACCTGATGGCCGATGGCATGGGCCTGCTGGTGGTCACGCATAACGCCGAACAGTCTGCGCGCCTGCGCGACACGCATGTCCGGCTCTCCGCAACGGGCCTCGAAGTGGTCAGCGCATGAATCCGATCCTGCTTACCACCAGTGACCTCGTGCTGGCCAGCCTGCTGATTGTGGCTGGCGCGGGACTATCGCTGGCGATGTCGTTGGGAGTCCATCGCACGCTGCTGATTGCGGCGCTCCGCATGGTCATACAGTTACTGCTGGTGGGGTTGATCCTGCGCGCGGTCTTCGCGATTGCATCGCCGTGGCTCACGCTCGGGCTGGTGGTCGCGATGATATTCGCGGCCGCACGCGAGGCAGGCAGCCGTCAAGAGCGGCGCCTCGATGGTCGCTGGCAGTTTGTGGTAGGACTGGCCACGGTAAGCGTGCCGACCATCGTCATCACGGTATTGGCACTGGTCACCGCGTTGCGCCCTTCCCCATGGTATGACGCGCGCCACGCGATTCCGTTGGCCGGCATCATTCTTGGCAACGCCATGAATGCCGCCAGCCTGACCCTGCAGACCGTGTTCAATGCGGCCTGGTACCAGCGCCAGGCAATCGATGCGCGACTGGCGCTGGGTGCGGACCGCCACACCGCATTTCGGCCGATTCTTCGCCAGGCAGTGCGCAGCGGAATCCTGCCCACCATCAACACCATGTCGGCAGCGGGCATCATCACGCTCCCGGGCATCATGACCGGGCAGATACTGGCCGGCATGGATCCGATCGAGGCGGCGCGCTATCAGATCCTGCTCATGTTCCTGCTTTCCGGCGGCAGCATACTGGCGGTGGTACTGGCTGCGTGGCTGGGTCTATGGCGCCTTACCGACGCTCGCCATCGTCTGCGCCTTGACCGGCTGCAGGTTCGGTAGCAAAGAACGCTATCCCGCCGATAGAGAAAATCCATCCACGCGCGCCTTGCTAATATCTGACCCGTCAGCTATTGTCTGACCAAGAGTAGGTGCAACGGGGCGACAGCCCGGTTCATTGCTTCTTAAGGCACTTTTTTGCAGACTTAGCTGATAGGTCAGATAATGGCAGGGCAACTAACTTTGACGGCACGACGTGCCGGGGCGTCCGCTCTCTCGGCGGCAGTGGTCGCCGTCCTGGCGGGATGCGCCAACTATGCGGGCATTCATAGCGACAAGACGATGTCGGAGCCGGCGCAAATCGCCACCACCCAGAGCCTGCCCTCGGAGGGCGGTCAGTGGCCCGCCGCGGACTGGGCGTGGCAGTTTGGCGATGCGCAACTGAAGACGCTGCTCGACGAAGCGTTGCAAGGAAGTCCGTCGATCGACAAGGCCCGCGCCCGTATCGCAGCCGCGGTGGCCTTCAGCGAGACCGCCAATGCCAATACCCTGCCGCAGGTCGGCGCGGGATATTCCTGGACGCGTCAGCGCCTGACCGAAAGCACGTTCGTGCCGCCCCCGTTCGCCGGGTCGTGGCAATCGGAGAACAAGGCCATCGTCAGTGCCTCGTACGAACTGGACCTGTGGGGCAAGAATCGCGAAGCACTGCGCTCCGCCATCTCGATGGTCCATGTGACACAGGCCGATTCCGAGCAGGTAAAGCTGACCTTGAGCCAGGCGATTGCCCGCAGCTACAACGAGCTCGGTCGCTTGTACGCCCTGCTCGATATTGCGCGCAACGAAGTCACGCAACGCGGCGAGGTGCTGCGCATCACGCGCGGTCGGGTCCGCATGGGACTGGAAACCGAAGTCGAACAACAAACGGCCGAAGCCAATCTTGCGGCGGCCCAGGTTTCTGTCTCGGCGCTTGAAGGGAATATCCAGCGCACGCGATACCAGCTTGGTGCCCTGCTTGGCCAAGGCCCGGATCGCGGGCTGGCCATCGCCAGGCCGGTACCTGGTGGCGCGCAGGAAGTGCGCTTGCCCGATAACCTCCCGGCCGATCTCGTCGCGCGTCGCCCGGACATCGTGGCAGCACGCTGGCGCGTCGAAGCCACCACGCACGATATCAAGGTAGCCAAGGCCGAGTTCTATCCGGACATCAACCTGAGCGCCGCGATTGGCCTCGACGCCTTCGGTTGGGGACGTTTCTTGCGCGCGGCAAGTCGTACCGCCTCCGCCGGACCGGCCATCCATCTGCCGATCTTTGATGGCGGCGCACTGCGCGCGCAACTGAAGGGGCGCTATGCCGATTTCGATTTTGCGGTGGCCAACTACAACGACACGTTGATCCAGGCCCTGACCGATGTCGCCACGCAGCTTTCGGATATTCGCGCCGTGGATGCCCAACTCGTCAATGCGGTGCGCACCGACGATGCCGCCCAACGCGCCTTGAAACTGGCGCTGGCGCAATACCGCGCGGGACTGACCACGCAATTGACGGTCCTGAATGCACAGACCACGGCTTTGTCCAGCAGCCAGACCGTGACCACGCTCCAGATGCAGCGCCGGGATCGCCAGATCGCACTGGCAGCCGCGCTCGGCGGTGGCTACACCGCCGACGCCCGGCAAAGCGCGGATACGACCCAATGATCCGCTGATCCGCCAATTCGCAGATCCGGCAACGCAATCGATAGAGGTGACATGATGACCGCGACCAATCCGAACCCGAACCCGACAGACAACCCCAAGACCGCCGCCGCTGCGCCCAATACCCGCAAGCGCCTGCTTGCCCTGCTGGGACTGGGCACGTTGCTGGCAGCCGCCGGCTATGGCGCGTACTACTACAGTGTGGCGCGCTTTCACGAAGATACCGATGACGCCTACGTGAACGGCAACCTGGTACAGCTCACGCCACAGGTAAGCGGCACGGTCGTTGCCGTGAATGCCGACGACACACAGCTTGTGAACGCTGGCGACGCGGTGGTGACGCTCGATCCCGCAGATGCGCGCATTGCACTGGCCAATGCAGAAGCGGCGCTCGGCCAGACCGTGCGCCAGGTAAGCGCGCTGTACGTCAACAACAACACACTGGCAGCCACCGTCCAGCAGCGCCAGGTAGATGTTTCCCGGGCACGCGATGACCTGCGTCGCCGGACGGAAGTCTCGGAAAGCGGCGCGGTAGCCGCGGAGGACATCGCGCACGCACGGGACTCGGTAAAGGCCGCGGAAGCTGCGCTGGAGACTGCAAGACAACAGCTCGCCTCAAACCATGCGTTGACCGATCAGGCGAGCGTTGCCGATCATCCCGGCGTGCAGGCTGCCGCCACGCGCGTGCGCGACGCCTATCTCGCCAATGCGCGCAATACCTTGCCAGCCCCGGTGACCGGCTATGTCGCGCGCCGCTCGGTGCAAGTCGGCCAGCGCGTTGCGCCCGGCAACCCGCTGATGGCCATCGTGCCACTCGATGGTGTCTGGGTAGACGCCAACTTCAAGGAAGTCCAGCTCAAGCACATCCGCATTGGCCAGCCAGTCGAGCTCCACGCCGATCTGTACGGCAGCAAGATCACCTATCACGGCAAGGTCGTTGGTTTCTCGGCTGGTACCGGCAGTGCGTTCGCTGCGCTGCCGGCGCAAAACGCGACCGGTAACTGGATCAAGGTGGTCCAGCGACTGCCGGTACGCATCGCGCTCGATCCGGCGGAACTGCGCACGCATCCGCTGCAGATTGGCCTGTCGATGCAGGTCGATATCGACACCAGGGAGCGCGGCGGCGAACTCGATCCGGCCAGGGTCACCGCCACACCGGCTCGCACCACCTACCGCACCGATGTGTTTGACCGGCATGGTGCCGAAGCCGACAGCGAAATCGAGCGGATCATCGCCCGCAACAGCAACAGCAACAGCAACAGCAATGGCGGCGGCAGCAATGGCAACGTGGCCGCGCGAAGCGAGCGGTCCGGAACGGTACGGCCAGCTGCCAAGGCCTCCTGAAGCCGCATCATCGAACGCCAACGGAGCGCATCATGCCAAATCCGATCACAAGCCAGTCGCCACCCCCGCTGACCGGTGGCAAGCTGGTAATGGGCAGCCTGGCCGTGGGACTCGCCACATTCATGAATGTGCTGGACTCGTCCATCGCCAACGTTGCCATCCCGACCATCTCGGGCAACCTCGGCGTTTCCGTTGACGAGGGCACCTGGGTCATCACGCTGTTCGCCGCAGCCAACGCGGTGGCCATTCCGCTGACCGGATGGCTCACCCAACGCGTGGGGCAGATCCGGCTGTTCGTCGGGTCGATCCTGTTGTTCGTGCTGTCATCGTGGCTCTGCGGCATCGCACCGAACCTCACCACCCTTCTGGCGGCACGAATCCTTCAGGGCTTCGTGGCAGGTCCGATGATCCCGCTCTCGCAAGCAATCCTGCTCGGCTCGTACCCGAAGGAAAAGAGTGGTCATGCGCTCGCGTTGTGGGCCATGACGGCCACGGTGGGACCGATTGCGGGACCGGCATTGGGAGGATGGATGACCGACAGCTATTCGTGGTCATGGATCTTCTATATCAACGTCCCGGTCGGTCTGTTCGCGGCGGCCGTCACTTGGGCGATCTACCGCGATCGCGACACGCAAACCCGCACGCAGCCGATCGACCTGGTTGGACTGGCAGCCCTGGTCACCTGGGTAGCAGCGCTGCAGATCATGCTGGACAAGGGCAAGGATCTCGACTGGTTTGCCTCGCCAGTGATCATTGGCCTGGCCATTGTCGCCCTGCTCGGCTTCGTGTTCTTTGTGATCTGGGAACTGACCGAGGCCAATCCGATCGTGGACCTGCGACTGTTCAAGGGCCGCAACTTCCTGGCCGGCACCATCGCCATCTCGGTTGCCTTCGCGGTGTTCTTCGCGAACCTGGTGGTGCTGCCGCAATGGATGCAGCAATACCTCGCGTATCCGGCCGTCAATGCCGGCCTGGCTACCGCGCCATTGGGCATCTTCGCGGTACTGCTCGCCCCGGTACTTGGCAAACTGATGCCCAAGGCCGAGCTGCGGGTGCTGGCCACGCTGTCTTTCGTGGGCTTTGCCGCAGTGTTTGTCATGCGCTCTCACTACACCACGGGCGTCGACACCTTCACGCTGATCTTGCCCACGCTGCTGCAAGGCATTCCCACCGCGCTGTTCTTCGTCCCGTTGACGGCAATCATCCTATCCGGCCTGCCGCCCGAGAAGATTCCGGCTGCGGCCGGCCTGTCAAACTTCGTGCGCATCTTCTGCGGCGCAGTGGGAACCTCTCTGGCAACCACCGTCTGGAACGACCGCGCGGTACTGCACCATGCCCGGCTGGTTGAACAGGCGAGTCCCAACAACCCGGTCTACAACGCAGCGCTTGCGTCGATCCAGAACACCATGCACCTGTCGTATGGCCAGGCGACGGCCTACTTTGAAAAGCAGCTCAACACCCAGGCAATCATGCTCGGCCTGAACGACATCTTCTGGATCTCTGCCGTCATCTTCGTCGCCATCATTCCACTGATCTGGCTGACCAAACCGGCGCGTGGTGCGGTGTCGGGGGCGGCTGCGGCGGCTCATTAGAGTTTATCGTTTTGGCTGTGAGCGGCATTAAAGCTTTGGCGGTTGACGCATGCTCTTTCGGACTTAAAGATGGGGCCTTGAGCCTCAGATTCCGTAACCGCTCACATGGAACGCTCTAACCTCGTTAAACGCTCATATATGAGCGCTAAGAGTGCCGTGACCCTGCCGACCCCGGTGACTCGTGCGCTGGTAAAGCTCGGTCACGACCTGTCGCTGGCTCGCCGCCGGCGGATGCTCACCCAAGAGTCCATGGCTGAACGCATCCAGACATCGGTAGCCACACTGCGCAGGCTGGAGAAAGGCGACCCTCGCATCCCTATTGGCACCATCGCGCAGGCCTTCTTCGTCCTGGGTGAGTTGAATAAAATCACCGGCATGCTCGACACGACCGCCGACGACATTGGGCTAACCCTGATGAATGAGCAACTGCCGCAGCGCGTGCGCTGGAAAAGCCGCAAACCCACTTCGGGGGCCCTTTAGCCGATGGCTCTGACTCAGATGACCGTGGCCGCAACGAGGCATCGACCACCCCGCCCTACTCCCTAATCCCCCTTCCAGACCGGCGGCCGCCGCTCAACGAACGCTTCCACCCCTTCGTGGAAATCGTTGCTGCCGTAGCACACACGCACCAAATCGTCTGTATCGGCCACGGCGACCACGGTCTGGCGTCGCAGCGCTTCCTTGACGACTGTCTGTGTCACTGGCGCCAGTGCTGCGAGCTTGTCGCCCAGCGCGATGACAGCCTCGTCGAGTTGCTCCGCGTCGTAAATGCCTTCGAGGAAGCCGCAGGCAAGCGCTGCGTCGGCGCCCAATATCTGCGCCAGCAGCAGCATGCGGCGTACCGGCTGCAAACCCCACGCCGCGCGTAGCCTGGCAAGGTTCAATGCCGACAGCGTATTGCCGAGCGTGCGTGCAATCGGCACGCCGAAGCGCGCATTGGGTGTGGCCATGCGGAAGTCACAGGCAGTGGCAATCGCCAGTCCTCCGCCCACGCACCATCCGTCGATCACTGCGATGGTGGGCATCGGCAGCTTTTCAACCAGACTGACGCCTTCGTCGATCCGCGCCTCGTAGGCCACGCCGTCGTCGCCGCTCGTGAACTGGCGAAACTGGGCGATATCGGTGCCGGCCACGAACGCTTCGCCGCCGGCGCCGCGCATCACAACCACACGGATACCCGCGCCGCCATCGCTCGCGAGGTTGCGGCAGTGCGTTGCCAATTGTTCATACATCGCCCACGTCATCGCGTTGCGCGCAGCGGGACGGTCGAAGGTCAGCGTGGCTACCTGGCCCTGGATGGAAAGCGAGACCTGGCCGGCCTCCGGTGGCAGGTCGCCGCTCATGCGCCGAACGCGCCGGCTGCGGCCAGCGCCTCCTTTTCATCAAGCGCGATACCAAGCTCGGCCAGTACCTCGTCAGTATGCTGGCCCAGCAGCGGTGGCGCCCGGCGTACCTGTTGTGGCGTGCCGCCCATCTTGACGGCAAAGCCGATATTCGGGACCTTGCCTTCGATCGGATGGTCGATCTCGATGCGCATCTGGCGGTGCTTGCCGTGCTCGCTGTCGAAGGCCTGCGGATAGGTCAGGATCGGCCCGGCGGGAATTCCCACTTCGAGCAGCGATTCGATCCAGTAGTCGCTGGACTTTTCGGTAAAGGTGCGTTCAAGCTCCGCCACCAGTTCATGCCGGTGGGCCAGCCGCAGCGCAACGGTGGCAAAGCGCTCGTCGGCCAGCAGGTCCTGCCGTTCCAGCGTATTGCAAAGCAGTTGCCACAGCTTCTGGTTGGTCGCGCCCATCACGAAGTAGCCGTCGGCGGACTTCATCGCCTGATACGGTGCGCTCATGCGGTTGGCCGTGCCAAGCGGCTCGGGTTCGCGGCCCGTGCCCCAGTATTCCGAGCTGTCCCACACCGAGAACGCCAGCGCGGAATCGAACAGCGACGCATCGATGTACTGGCCCTTGCCGGTCTCCTTGGCGCCGATATAGGCGGCCAGCATGCCGTAGGTGGCAAACAGCGCGCAGCCGATATCGGCCACGGGTACGCCCGATTTGACGGGCGCGCCGCCGGGATAGCCGGTCACGCTCATCACGCCGGACATGGCCTGCGCCATCAGGTCGAAGCCGGGCCGCTTGGCCCACGGCCCGGTCTGGCCAAAGCCCGAGATGCTGACATAGACCAGCTTCGGATTGAGCTTGGCCAGCGTGTCGTAGTCGATGCCAAGCCGCTTCATGACGCCCGGCCGGTAGTTCTCGACCAGGATGTCGGCCGATTCGGCTAGGCGATATAGCACCTGCCGGCCGGCTTCGGTCTTGAGGTCCAACGTGACACTGCGCTTGTTGCGGTTCATGTTCAGGAAGCCCATGCTGTCCGGGCCCTTCATCTTGAACCCCATTGCACCACGCGTCTGGTCGCCGCCGTCGGGCGGTTCAACCTTGATCACGTCGGCGCCAAGGTCGGCCAGCAGCATGCAGGCATAAGGCCCGGCCATGACCTGGCATACGTCGAGTACGCGTACGCCGGCCAGCGGCAGCGGACGCTCTTGCGTCTGGGCGCCGGTATCCTGGGCATCGCGGGTATCGTTGGGAGTCGTCATTGGTTGTTCCAGGTTCGGTCGGGAATGGGAAGGCAGGGATAAGCGGCAGAGGCGGGATCAGGCTTCAGCCTTGACGCCGGCCTGCTTCACGACCTTGCCCCATTTGCTCGCTTCCGACGCAATGAACGCGCCGAACTGCTGACTGGAGCCACCGGAGTCTTCGGCACCGAAGCTCTTGAGACGCTCCGCAACGTCCGGCATGGCCAGCGCGCGATTGACGTCCTGGTTCATGCGCTGTACCAGTGCCGGAGGCATGTTCTTCGGCCCGACCAGCCCGTACCATGACGCGGCATCGAGTCCGGGAAAACCCGACTCGGCCAGCGTCGGCACATTTGGATGGCTGGCCGCACGCTTGAGGCGCGTCTGCGCAATGGCGATGACCTTGCCTTGCTGGATAAACGGCGTGGCGGCAGTCATCGTGTCGAACGCATAATCGATCTGCCCGCCAAGCAGGTCGGCCACGAGCGGACCAGACCCCTTGTACGGCACGTGCACCACGTCGATCTTTGCCTGCAGCCGGAACAGTTCCAGCGCCAGATGCTGCGCCGAGCCGATTCCCGAAGAGCCAAACGACACCTGCCCCGGCTTCTTGCGGCAAAGCTCGACAATTTCGGCCACCGTGCGCACCTTCTGCTCGGGCCGGCAGGTCAGCATGTTCGGGGTTACCCCAACCATCGAGATCGGAGTGAAGTCGGTAGTCGGGTCGTACTTGACGTCAAGCAGTGCCGGTGCGATAGCGTGACTGTTGACATGCGCCATCAGCAACGTCGTGCCATCAGGCGGCTGCTTGGCCACGTAGGCGGCCGCGATGGCGCCGGTGGCACCCGGCTTGTTCTCCACCACGACGCTGGTATTCCACATCATCCCGAGCTTCTGGCCAATCACGCGCGCCAGCACGTCGGTGCCGCCCCCTGGGGCAAACCCGACCACGATCCGCACCGGCCCGGGCATATCCGCGGCATGGAGCAGGCCGCCGGGTACCGCCAGCCCCGCCACGGCGGCGCAAAGGAACTGCCTGCGTTTCATTGCATGTCTCCATCATGTCGTCGTTATGGAGTCCATGATGCGCAATGCGCCGGGCGCCGGCTATCGCTATTTCCGAGATTCTGGTTTCGAATTTTGCGCAAGCACCTCCAGGACGCCCTGCGCGGCAGACGACAACGTACCGGGATGCCGATGGCACAGCAGGAACTGCCGCTCCGCCCATGCCTCGTCGATATCCAGCCGCACAAAGCGGCTATCCCCCGCCACCTCGCGCGCCACCGCTTGCGGCATGACCCCCGCTCCGAGGTTCTGCGCCACCAGCGCCGCGATACTGTCGAAGCCACCCACCCGCATGCGCATCCGCAGTACGCGCCCAGCCTCTTCAGCCAGCCGGTCGAGCATGATCGAAATGGCCGAGCTCTCGCCCAATGCGATCAGGTCGCAATCGAGCACATCGCCCAGGGTCACTCGCTGGCGACCAGATAGTGGATGTCCGCTCGCCACCACGAACTCGAGCCGGTCCGACCGGTAAGGCTCGGTCGGCAACTCCACCACGCCAAGGCTGCCTTCATAGATGCCGATATCCACGGTGCCACGGCGCAGCGCCTGCTGTACCTCCAGACTGTTCATCTCCTGGAGATCGATGCGCACACCGGGACAAGCCACCGCGCAACGCTGGATATCGAACGGCAGGAACTGGATTACGGCCGACTTCGGCGCAGCCACCCGCACCACACCGAGGTCGCCACCAATAAACGATGCCGCGTCATCCTGCATGCGCTGCACCGTGTAGGTAATGCTGCGTGCGTGGGCCAGCAGTGCCCGGCCAGCCTCAGTCAGTGCCATGCCGTGCGGCAGCCGTTCGAACAGTGTCACGCCAAGCTGGGCTTCGAGTTCGAGAATTCGCCTGGACGCAGCGGCCGCGGCAAGATGAAGGCGTTCGGCACCGCGCGTGACACTACCCTGGTCCGCCACCGCTATGAATAGCTGCACGGTCGTCAGGTCGAAATGCAAGCGGGAACTACTGAGCAGCTGGGAGGGTGTCATTGGGCAGGGGCGAAGCGTCAGGCTTTACCAGACGGAGGCTCACAGATTCTAATCGAATAGGCGACCCCGCCCACTTCGGGCTGCCTCAGCCTACCCAGCCAGCCGCGGCGCTTGCGCCCTGCTGGCCAAAGCAAACGTAATCTGGACCGCCCCGACGATCAGGCCCAGCGATGCGCCGATCTTCCATGCCAGCGAATAGTCGTGCATCAGATCGTAGAGCCAGCCGCCGCCAAAGGCGCCGACAAAGCTGCCGATCTGGTGGCTGAAGAAGGCCACGCCGGCGATCATTGCCTGCCAGCGTAAACCGAATGTCTGCGCGATCCAGCCCTGGACTAACGGTGACACACCCAGCCACAGGAACCCCATGACCGACGCGAACACCATCGTGCTTTCCGGTGTCGGCGAGGTATGGAAGAACCAGATAAAACCCAGCGAGCGAGAAACATAGATGCCGCCGAGCAGCAGCAGCTTGTTGACGCGGCCCCCGGCCCAACCGAAGAACAGGCTGCCCAGTACGTTGAAGCCCCCGATCAGGCCCAGCGACTGGGCCGCCAGCATCGGGTCCATGCCGCAAACATCGAGGTATGCGGGCAGGTGCGTGGTCAGGAAGACCAGTTGCATGCCGCAGACCGTATACGCCAGTGCCATCACAACGAACGGCGGATGGCGCAGCGCGCCCTTCAGGGCATGCCAGCCGCTCTGGCCGGCCTGTCCAGCCTGTCGTGGGTCGGGCGGCGGGCGCACCTGGTCCACGCGACCTGCGGCCCAGGCTGCGGGCAACATGACCAATGCCAACACCACGAACGCCGCTACACCCATGCGCCAGCCCGACTCGCGCGTAATGACCTGGCCCAGCGGCGCCGCGAGCATGGCGCCCAGCGAGCCACATGCCGATACCACGCCTAGCACCATGCTGCGCACCTGCGCTGACACCGCGGCGGATGCCGCGGCCATCGACATGGCGGTGCCAGTAGTGGCCATTGCCGCTCCAATCAACAGCCCCGCGCCGATCACTACCGTCCACAAGCCGTGCGATGTGGCCAGCAGGACCAGCCCGACCAGGTAAAGCAGCGATCCACCGAGCATCAGCGGCCGGAAGCCCACCCGGACCGCGAACGCGCCCGCGAACGGCTGCAGCACGCCCCAGGTCAGGTTCTGGATCGCCACGGCAATCGTGAAATCTCCTATGGAGATCCCGATGTCGCGCGTCAGCGGCGGCACGAAGATGCCAAGGCTCTGGCGCAGCCCCATGGCCAGCGACAGCATGACGGAGGCGCCGATCAGGATCGGCAATGCGGGGCGCAACGTGGACATCCTTGACATGGGGGCTCGCGGTTCGGGGGCGTCGGCGGACGTGGCAACTGGCAAGCATACTGCCAATCGATCAATCCCGTTTTCAGTCCAGCGTGATGGCTTCGCGCTGGATCACTGCGCCCCAATCGGCGGTCTCCTTCGCGACGCGCTTGGCGAACGTTGCCGGATCGATCATCACGACATCGCCCTGCTGGCTTAGCGCAGCCTTGGCCTTGTCGTCCTCGAGAATGCCCTGGGTGGCCGCATGAAGCTTCTGCACGATCTGCGGCGGCGTACCGGCCGGGGCCAGCAGGCCGATCCAGAACGTTGCATCGAATGGCTTGTATCCAGCCTCCTCGACGGTCGGCACATCGGGCAACTGCGCCATGCGCTTCACGCCGCTGACGGCCACCGGCTTCAGCTTGCCCGCCTTGATCTGCGGCAGCGCGCTCCAGGTGTCGAACGCGGTATCGAGCTCGCCGCTGATCACGGCCATCTGCGCCTGCGCCGCGGACTTGTATGGAATATGCGTGGTCTCGATCTTTGCGCGGTTATTGAGCATGGCAAAGCTCAGGTGCGCGATATTGCCGGGCCCGGCCGAGCCGTAGCTGACCTTTCCCGGATGCTGCGCCGCGAACCGCGACAGGTCCTGCACCGTATTGACCGCATGCTTGTGCGCCCACTCGGGATTCGTGACCAGGATGAACGGCGCTTCCAGGATCAGCGTGACCGGCGTGAAATCCTTGGGCTTGTAGCTGCCCTTCTTGTAGACCTGCGGATTGATCGTGACACTGCTGGAATTGGTCACCATCACCGTATAGCCGTCCGGCGCCGACCGCGCGACTTCGCCAGCGCCGATCAGCCCATTGGCGCCCGCCTTGTTTTCCACGACCACCGGTTGCCCCAGCGATTTCGTCAGGCGCTCCGACACCACGCGCGCCACGGTGTCGGTAAATGAACCCGCCGGGAACGGTACGATCATCCGGATCGGCTTGTTCGGCCAACCTGCGGTCTGCGCAGCAGCCGGGCTAGCCATGGCACCGGTCAGCACCAGCAGCGATGCCATGGCCATGGCGTAGTGACGTGCCATCGTTGGCTTCTTATCGATCATCCTGATCATCGTTGTCTCCATATTCTGTCTCGATGTAGTTATCTGTTCGCGATGTGTGCGGTTCAGGCGGTGACCCTGGCGCGTTTGGGCCGCGCGGCCTTGCCGGTAATGCCTTGCCGTTCGAGTTCCGCGATCTGTTCGGGCGTCAGGCCCAGCACACGCGCCAACACCTCGTCAGTGTGTTCGCCCAGCGTGGGCGCCGCGTTGCGGATCGGCATCGGCTCCGCCCCTTCCCGGAACCACGCAGCGCTGGCCGTGTAAGTGCCACTGTGTGCGCGGTCCAGCTGCTGCCAGAAGCCCCGCGCCTGCAGATGCGGGTCCTCAAGTACCTGCCACATTGGCCGGACCACACCGGCGGCAACACCAGCCTCCTGCAGCCAACGCATGGCCTGATCGGCATCGCGCCCGATGGTCCACGCGCTGATTGCCGCCTCGATGCGTCCCGCTTCCGCCTCGCGTCCAGCCGCCTGCGCAAGTCGCGTGTCCGCAGCCAGGTCTGCACGCCCGATCGCGCTACACAAGGCAGGCCACTGTGCGTCGGTAACGGTCAATACCACCCACGCATCGTCTCCGGCGCAGCGGAAGCAGCCATGCGGGACGTTTACCGGATGCCGATTGCCCTGGCGCGGCTGCACGCTACCGTGGATCGACTGATCCACGATAAACGGTGCGGCCATCGGCAGCATGGCCTCCACCTGCGACAGGTTGACGTGCCGGCCCTTTCCGGTGGCTTGCTGTGCAAACAGCGCCAGCAGGATCGCCGCGCCGGCGTTCAGCCCGCCCACCGGATCGCCGTAGGCATACGACGTCATGGCTGGCGGGCCGTCGGGATGACCCGTGTAGAGCGGCAATCCGCTGGCCTGTTCCAGGGTGCCGCCGTATGCGCGCGTGTTGCTCCACGCATTGCCAAGCCCGAAGGCCGGCATCGATACCATCACCAGCCGTTCATTACGGGCGCGCAACGCCGCATAGTCGAGCCCAAGCTTGGGTAACACCTCGGCGGAATAGTTTTCGATGACCGCATCCGCGTGCGCCACCAGATCCAGCAGCAGCGCCTTGCCTTCAGGACGGGTCAGGTCCAGGGTGATGCCGCGCTTGTTGCGGTTCATCAGGTTGAAGTTCGAGTTCTTCTCGTACAACCTGTCACGATAGAACTCGTCCGTGAAATTGGCACCGCGCCACCAGTCGGGATAGCCCGTGCTCTCCACCTTGATGATCTCGGCGCCAAAATCGGCCAACGTGCGCGACGCAAGCGGTCCTGCCCAACCCATCGTCAGGTCCACCACGCGCATGCCCTGCAGCGGCAAGTGGCCAAGGGTCGCCCGGCTCGGCAGCGTACGCGGGCGATGTTCAAGGCCGGTGCGCCGATACAGCCCATCGTGGGCGCCCTTGGCCGGTGCCGCGCCACCCGGCAACGGGCCCGCTGCATCGAGCCGCAGTGGCACCACGGGGCCTTCGAACGAGACCCCTTCGATCTGCACCGGAACAAATGCGCCGCGTTGTCGATGCACGTCCTGTTGCAGCAACGCTTCCATGGTCGGCACGATCACCGCCGGATGCTTGAGGTCGCCAAGGATCTGGAACCACTCGCTGGCCGTGCGCTTCAGGAAGGCCGGGATCAGCAATGCGTCGATCTCATCGGCACGCGACATGCGCTCCGGCCCGTTGGCGTAGCGCGCGTCGTCAGCCAGATCGGGGCGGTCGATCGCTTCGCACAGCGCCTGCCATTGCGGCAGCGTATGCGTAAAGATGCCGATCGCGCCTTGCGCGGTCTGGTAGATGCCGGCCGGATGCGTGCCGCAGAACCGGTTGACACCCAGGCGTCGCAGCGGGTGGCGCTTGTCCTGCACCATGCCGGCTTCCATCTCCACCACGCCGAAGACCGACTCGTGCGCGCTCAGTACGTAGCGGCGGCTGCCATCTCCACGGCCAATCAGCGCAGCGACCGCCGCGGAGAAAGCGCCCAGACCGAACACGATCGCGCTTTGCAGATCGTGCGGCATGTGCGGTGGCCCCTGGACCGGCCCGCTGCCGTGCACGGCACCGGCCAAGCCGCGGCACACGGCTTCGGCACCCGCATACCTGCTGTACGGCCCGCTCTCGCCGAACCACGTCAGCCCTATCTCGATGGGAATGTGTCGCGGTTGACCGCTGCCGAGGTCGGGGGAGTTGGTGTCGGCCCAGACCGGCGTGGCCAATACGTCCGGGCCTTCCGTCAACGCACGCGCATCGAGCACCACATCGCAGGTTAGCGCCAGTTGCGCCAGCCATGCGCGCTCCTCGATATCGCCCGCATCCGCCGTCACGCTGTGCTTGTTGGTATTGAGCCAGGCAAATAGCGCGCTTTCCTGCCGCGTGGTGCCCGGTATGTCCACCAGCGGCGGCATATGCCGCCAGGCATCGCCCTCCGGGCCTTCCACCTTGATGACCTCGGCACCGAAATCGGCAAACAGCTTGCCGGCATAGGCAAGCGCTGGCCCGGTGCCGATTTCGAGCACGCGCAACCCACCCAGCGCAAGCTGCGCCGGATCGGGAATATTGTTGATCATGTCGTCTCCTGGCTGGTATGCGTTACCAGGCGTCGACAAAACCGCGACGCTCGCGGCGGCCACGCAGCTCGGCCGAAGCCACGCCCTGGACGATCCATTTGCGGGTCTGGGCCGGGTCGATCACCGCGTCGATCTCCACCGCCGCCGCCGTGTTGATCGCATGCCCGCGCTCGTAGGACTGCGCCACCAGCTTGTCGAACAGCGCCTGGCGCTCCGGACCATCGGGCACCGCCTCGAGTTCCTTCTTGAAGCCAAGCCTGACCGCGCCTTCGAGTCCCATCGGTCCAAACTCACCGGTTGGCCACGATACGGTGAAACTTGCCGAGCGGAAACCGCCGCCCGCCATGGCCATCGCCCCGAGGCCGTAGCCCTTGCGCAGCGTTACCGCCAGCAGCGCCACGCGGAGCTTGGCCGCCGTCAGGAACATGCGCGAGACATGCCGCACCTGCGCACGCGCCTCGACGTCGGGGCCGACCATGAACCCCGGGGTGTCGATCAGTGAGATGATCGGCAGGCCATGCGCGTCGCACAGCTGCATGAAGCGCGACGCCTTGTCGGCAGCATCGGCATCGATGGCGCCGCCCAGGTGATACGGGTTGTTGGCCATGATGCCCACGGGCTGGCCTTCCACACGCGCCAGCGCGGTATGCACGCCCGCCCCAAAGCCGCTGCGCAGCATCAGCACGCTGCCAACGTCCGCAATACCTTCGATGGCCTTGCGCGTGTCGTACACACGCAGTCGGTTCTCGGGCACTACATGGCGCAGATCGAGCGGGTCCGGCGCGCTCCACTGCGCCACGCGCCCCTGGAACATCGACAGATAGTGGCGCGCCACGCGTACCGCTTCCGCCTCGTTCTCCACGAGCACATCGATGACGCCGTTCGCGAACTGCACGGACGCCGGGCCGACCTCCTCCGGACTGAAGACGCCAAGACCGCCCCCTTCGATCATCGCGGGTCCGGCCATGCCGATATTCGTGGACTTGTCGGCAATGATCACGTCGCAGCAGCCCAGGAACGCGGCATTGCCGGCAAAGCAGCGCCCCGACACGATGCCCACCACCGGCACATTGCCACTCAGTTCGGCAAAGGCGGCAAACGATGGCTGGTAAAGGCCCGATACCGACGGATAGTCCACGTCGCCAGGTCGGCCGCCACCGCCTTCCGCAAACAGCACCAGCGGCAGTTCATCGCGCAGCGCCACCTCGACGATGCGGTCGGTCTTGATATGGTTGCGCTTGCCCTGCGTTCCCGCCAGTACGGTGGCGTCATAGGCCATGACCGCGCTGCGCGCACGCTCCTTGCCCACCAGTTCGCCGTTGACATTGCCAATGCCAGTGATCAGGCCGTCGGCCGGGGTATTGGCCACAAGGTCCTGATGGCTGCGGCGCGAGGCCTGGGCCGCCAGCGCCAATGCGCCGTATTCGACGAAGGTATCGGCGTCGCACAGGTCGGCAAGGTTTTCCCGGGCCGTGCGCTGGCCACGCGCGTGACGCTTGGCCACCGCACTGGTACGGTTGGCGTCATCGAGGTACGCGTGGCGGTCCAGCACGCGCTGCAGGTCTGCGCGGATCGCGTGGGGATCGACCTTGCGCGCCGCATCGACAGCCACGCCATCGGCCTCGGCTTCCTCAAGCACGATCAGGATCTGGTTCTCGGACGCCATGGCGCCCTTTTCAAGCCGCAGGTCGACCACACGACCACCGCACTCCGCCGCGATCGCATGCTCCATCTTCATGGCATCGAGAACCGCAACGGTCTGCCCCGGCTTGACCACGTCATTCAACTGCACCGCGATCTCGACCACGCGGCCGGTCAGCGGCGCGCGAATCGCGATCAGTCCCTGATCCACGGTCTCCTCGGCATGCGCCGGCCGCTGCGTGTGTGCGGTAGCCGCGCTAGCTGCACGCGCCGCACCACCAAACAGCGCCTGTTGGGCGCGCGCCGCGTCGGCAATGGCATCTGCCGATGCTGTCAGCGCTGGCAGGATGGCCTCGAAGTGGCGGGTATGAACGTCCTGCGACAGGAAGTCGTCACGCTGGACCAAGGCACGCAGCAGGTTCAGGTTGGTGGGCACACCGGTGATGCGGAACTCGGCAAGGCTTCGCTGCAGGCGGCGCACCGCGGCATCGAACTTTGGCGCGGCGCTGCTGACGATCAGCTTGGCCAGCAGCGTGTCGAAGTTGGGCGACGGCTCGTAGCCCGCATAGCCGTGCGCGTCCACGCGAACATCGGGGCCCGATGGCGGATCGAAGCGCTCCAGCCGGCCATGCGCGGGCCGTGCCAGGCCCTGCGCGTCGGTGGTTTCCGCATTGATACGGACCTGGATCGCAAAGCCCTTCGGCTGCGGCGGTGCGGCAGGGTCCAGGCCAAGATCGCCCAGAGTGCGGCCCGCGGCAATGCCGATCTGCAGCGCCACCAGGTCGACGCCAGTCACCTGTTCGGTAATCGTGTGTTCGACCTGCAGGCGCGGGTTGGCTTCGATAAATACGAAGCCCTTCTGCTCGCCCGTTTCGCTTTCCTCCACCAGGAACTCGAAGGTACCCAGGCTTTGATAGTTGACACGGCGCGCCAGTCGCAGCGCGGCCTTGATGATCTCTTCGCGCAACTGGGGCTTGAGCACCGGGCTGGGCGCGATTTCCACCAGTTTCTGGAAGCGCCGCTGCAATGTGCAATCACGCTCGCCGAGCGCGATCACCTGCTTACCGTCGCCGGCGATCTGCACTTCGATATGACGCGCCCGCACCACCAGTCGCTCCGCATAAAGTGCATCGACGCCGAACGCGGAAGCCGCCTCGGAGCGGCAGCGTGCATAGGCTTCGGCAAGATCTTCGCGTCGGCGCACCACGCGCATGCCACGGCCACCGCCGCCGCCCACCGCCTTGATCACCACGCCTGCACCGCCCTGCGCATCGAAGAAGCTCTCGATCTCTTCCAGCGTCGCGCCACCGTGCGTGGCTGGCATCACGGGCACATCGTTCTGCATCGCCAGTTCCAGCGCGCGGCCCTTGTCGCCAAACAGCGCCAGATGCTCGATGCCCGGCCCGATAAAGCGGATGCCGGCGTCGTGACACGCCTGTGCAAAGTCGGCGCGCTCGCTCAAAAAGCCATAGCCCGGATGCACCGCATCGCAACCGCTGCTTTTGGCGGCGGCGATGATGCCGGCGATGTCGATATACGCCGCGGGGCCGGTGCCATCGAGGGCAACCGCTTCGTCGGCCATGATCCGGTGCAACGCACCCTGGTCATCCTGCGAATAGACCGCGACCGTATCCATATCGAGATCGCGTGCGGCGCGCATGACGCGCAGCGCAATCTCCCCCCGATTGGCTATCAAGAGCTTTTTCAATTCGGTTGTCTCCATGTTTTATGTATTGAATAGGTATCGATGCGCCTGTCAGGGCCGCATGCCGAACCGGCTGATACCGGTCTCGCGTAGCGGCGCCGCCAGGTTGGCGAATTCGCACAGCAGCGCCCTGGTATCGCGTGGATCGATGATGTCTTCGATCACGAATGCCTCTGCACTGCGGAATGGGGAACTCAGGCTACGTACGCGCTGTTCGATTTCGGCGCGCTTCTGCACCGGATCGTCGGCACCCTCGATCTCGGCCTTGTAGGCAACATCGAGTCCGCCTTCGATCGGCAAGGCACCCCAGTTGGCCGATGGCCACGCATAGCGGACGTTGTACCGTCCCATATGCTGATGGCCGGCCGCCGACACGCCATAGGCGCGCCGCAAGATGATGGAACACCATGGCACCGTGGTCTGGTACACGGCAGCCAGTGCACGCACGCCATAACGCATGATGCCGGCCATCTCGGCCTCCAGCCCGACCTGTAGCCCCACGGTGTCAACCAGATTGACCACGGGCAGGTGGAAGGTCTGCGCCATGTCGACGAAACGGGTGAGCTTCTCCGCGCTGGCGCTGTCCCAACTGCCGCAATGGAACGACGGATCGCTGGCGATGAGCGCTACCGGCCAGCCATCGAGCCTGGCTAGCCCGGTGACGATTGCCCGCCCCCATTGCGCGCCGATCTCGAAGAACGATCCCTGGTCCACCAGCGTCTCGACGATCGGGCGAATCGGGTAGTCGGCGCGGCTATCGCGCGGAATCGCAGCGAGCAGCCAGTCGTCACGGCGGCCAGCATCGTCGACCGGCGCCATGCGCGGCGGCAGCTCATGGACCGACGCCGGCAGGTACGACAGGAAGCGGCGGGCACGCGCGAACGCCTCCTGCTCGGTGGCCACCTCGTCGTCAACCACGCCGTTGCGGGTGTGGATCTGGCTGCCGCCCAGTTCGTTCTTGGTGACGGTCTGCCCGACGCGGGCCACCACCGAATGCGGCCCCTCGTTGAACAGTTGCGCGGTCTCCCTGACCATGACCGAATAGTGGCTGGCCGCCACGCGCGCCGCGCCCATGCCGGCCACGGAACCGAGCGCCAGCGACACCACGGGCACCGCGGCCATGTTCTCCACCACGTGCTCCCAGACCCTCATTGTCGGTATCAGCGTGTGGCCCTTGATCTCGATATTGCGCACCGAGCCGCCACCGCCGGTACCGTCGACCAGCCGGATCATCGGCAGGCGCAGGTCGTGTGCCATCTTCTCGGCATGGACCAGCTTGTCGCCTACCGCGCCGTCATTGGCACCGCCGCGCACCGTAAAGTCATCGCCGACCAGCACCACCGGCCGGCCTTCCACCTGGGCACGGCCCATGACGAGGTTCGACGGAATCAGGTCGACCAGCCTTCCGTTGCTGTCATACCGGCCGCTGCCGCTGAGTCCGCCAACTTCCCGGAACGACCCGGCATCGGCAATCTGCGCAATGCGCTCGCGCACCGACAGCTTGCCGGCTGCCCTGTGGCGTTGCACCTTGTCTTCCCCGCCCATTCGCGCGGCAAGCCGTCGCCGGTAGGTCAGTTCGTCGACTTCGGGTTGCCAGCTCACGTTGTGTCTCCAGGATTTCTGTCTTCAATGCGTGAGCCATATAGCGCACGAGTCATGCCAGCGTATTGCGGCATTGATTTGATTGAGAAATCCGCGCGACGCCGCTAACATGTCCGTCACAGCTACACACAAGTGTCCGCAATAGAGACACATAAAGATACCCAAGGAGACACGGTGTCCTCAGTGACAACACCGCAGATGAGTGCGGCGCCAGCGCTCGGCGTGCTTGTACATGGCCCCGACGGCACCCGGCTGGCGGCGTTTGGCGCCTGCGCCGACGCTTCGGTTGCGCAAGCGGCGGAAGCGGCATGGCGCCGCGCGGCCGAACCCTGGCAGGGTCGGACGCTATTCCCGATCGAAGCCGGCGCGCACCAGTACGTCGGTGTGTGCCTTGAAGACGGCGGCCATCGGCTGACCGTGCTGCACCACGCGGACTCGCAGTCCGTGCTGCTCGACTTCCTTGGCACCGTGCCGTTTGCCGGCGCCATCCTCGATTA
The DNA here is from genome assembly GCF_057315035.1 of Cupriavidus sp. Classification (NCBI taxonomy): domain Bacteria; kingdom Pseudomonadati; phylum Pseudomonadota; class Betaproteobacteria; order Burkholderiales; family Burkholderiaceae; genus Cupriavidus; species Cupriavidus sp. Next base: position 85,449 of record NZ_DBHKYV010000009.1, read on the forward strand.
CTTCCTCAACGATCCCTACCAGGCCATCACCGTGGTCGACCGCGACGGCCGCGTGCGCTTTATCAGTCCGGTCCATGAAAAGTTTCTTGGTCTTGAGGTCGGTGCCGGCATCGGCCGTCCTGCTGCCGAGGTGATACCGAACTCGCGCCTGCCGCAGGTGGTGGCCGGCGGCAAGGCCGAGATCGGCCAGTTGCAGCAATTGAACGGCGTGACGCGCGTGGTCAATCGCATCCCGATACGCCAGGGCGGCGAAGTGGTTGGTGCGATTGGCCAGGTCATGTTCAAGGGGCCGGAAGCGCTGGTGCGCATGCACGAGGAACTGACGGAACTGCGCTCTGAAGTGGCCCGCTACCAGCGGGAATTCAGCGGATTGCGCGACGAGCAGCCATCGCTGGGACTGATCGGCGAAAGTGCGCCGATGCAGCGCCTGCGCCGTGAAATCCAGACCGTGGCACGACTCGATGTGCCAGTGCTGATACTAGGCGAAAGCGGAACCGGCAAGGAACTGGTGGCGCGCGCGATCCATGCCGCGGGCAACGAACCTGACGGCGCCGGCCACGCGGAGCGGCCATTGGTCAGCCTGAACCTGGCGGCACTACCCGCCACGTTGATCGAGTCGGAACTATTCGGCTACGCGCCGGGCGCTTTCACGGGCAGCCAGCGGCAGGGACAACCGGGCAAGCTGGAACTGGCGTCGAACGGTACCGTCTTCCTGGACGAAGTCGCGGACATTCCCATGGAGATGCAGGTCAAGCTGCTGCGCGTGCTGGAAGACCATATGGTCGAACGCCTTGGCAGCCGACGCGCCCAGCGGGTCGACTTCCGGCTGGTCTCGGCCACCAACCGCGATATCTCCGAACTGATCGACGCCGGGCGCTTCCGGCTGGATCTCTACTACCGTCTCAGCGGGGTGGTACTACGCATTCCGGCGTTACGCCAGCGGCGCGAGGATATCCCGGCACTGCTGCAGCATTTCGTTGAAGCCTTCTGCGCCCGCAACCGCATGCCGGCGCCGCGTATCGACCATGATGTGGCCCGCCATCTGGCCGGCCAGCCGTGGCCCGGTAACGTCCGCCAACTGCGTCAACGCACCGAGGAAGCACTGGTGTTCTGCGATGGCCGCACGTTGCGCGTGGCGGACTTCGCGCGCGGCGAAGCAGCGCGCGGGCCGTATGGCATGGAGCCGCCTGTCGAGAGCGCTACCGAAGCGGCAGCAGCGGTATCCGTAGCGGAAGTGCAAGCAGCAGCGAATGCAGAAGCGCTTGCAGAAGGGCAAGCGACAGTGGCCGCATCACCCTCCTCCACGCGCGACGCATTGGCAGTGCCGGCTGGCGGCATGAGCGAACTCGCCTATACGGCGGTGCTGGAGGCAATTTCGCGCCATGGCGGCAACAAGAAGCGCGCTGCCGAACAGCTACGCATCTCTCGCTCGCATCTGTACAAGATCCTGGAACGCGGGGGTGGATAGCACGATGCCGGCATCGGCATCGCTCAGCCCTGCAAGTACTCCACGGCACCCGCCCCGGCCGCCCGCCCGCTGGCAAAGCAAGCCGTCAGCAGGTAGCCGCCGGTCGGCGCTTCCCAATCCAGCATCTCGCCGGCGCAAAACACGCCGGGCATCGCGGCCAGCATCAGCCGATGGTCCATCGCCTCGAAGCGTACGCCGCCTGCCGTGCTGATGACTTCATCGATCGGCCTCGCGCGCACCAGCCGCACCGGCAGTGCCTTGATGGCAGTTGCCAGTGCCACGGGGTCGTGCATCGCTTCCTTCGACAAGACCTCGCGCAGCATGCGCGCCTTGACGCCGGTAATACCCAGCCGGCTTTGCAGATGGCTGGACACCGAACGCGAACCGCGCGGCCGCCCGACTTCGGCGGCGACATCCTCGGCCGAGCGCCCCGGCGCCAGGTCCAGCGTGATCGTTGCGAACCCGTGCGCGGCGATCAGGTCGCGGATCGGTGCGGATAGCGCGTAGACCAGACTGCCTTCGATACCAGACTCGCTGATCACGAACTCCCCTTGCCGGTGCAATGCCACGCCATCGGCCGTGGTGACATCGATCGCCACCGCTTTTACGGGATCGCCCGCATGCTGCGCGCGGAACAGCTCACTCCATTCGATATCGAAACCGCAGTTGGCAGGCTGTAGCTGGGCCACATCGACACCTCGCGCTGCAAGCATCGGCAACCACGCGCCATCGGATCCAAGCCGTGCCCAACTGCCGCCGCCAAGCGCCAGCACGACTGCACGCGCCGCCACCTCGATCTCGCCTTCGCGGGTGGCGAAGCGCAGTACATGCCAGCCATCGGTGGATTCGCTGAATCCGATCCACCGGTGCCTTACATGCACACGCACTCCCGATTCGCGTAGCCGATGCAGCCATGCGCGCAGCAGTGGCGCGGCTTTCATGTCGGTGGGAAACACGCGTCCTGAACTGCCGACGAAGGTATCAATGCCCAGCGCATGCACCCAGGCACGCAGCTTGTCAGCATCGAAAATGTCGAGCAAGGAACCGATCCGGTCCGCACGCGCACCATAGCGGCCCAGGAAGGCATCGGCCGCCTCCGCGTGGGTAATATTCATGCCGCCCTTGCCGGCCATCAGGAACTTGCGTCCCACCGATGGCATGGCATCGTAGACATTCACCGCTATGCCCTGCGCGGCAAGCATCTCGGCCGCCATAAGGCCGGCCGGGCCACCGCCGATGACAATGGCACCAGGATGGCGGACGGGTTCGACGGGCGGGACAGCGGACATGGCATGGCAACAATGGCGGAAGGCCGGCGAATTATAAGCCGGGCCGCCGTCGACACCCCTATCGTGTTGCCACGATCACATGCGCCTGGATCTTGCCGGCCACTGCGCCCTGGCCATGGCGCCTGGCGATCGCGTCTGTTGCCTGGTCCAGGGCAAACTGGAGCAAGCCGGCATCGCGCGCCTCGATCTCATTGCGCAGCGGCGTTCCAAGGCAATAGGCGGTAGCCACGTCGCGTGCCGAGGCCGCGTAGCTGAGCTTCTCGCGTGTCGCGATCTCGATGCCGGCAAACCCTGCGCGAGTCAACTCGTCGCGGATCACGGCAATATCGTGATAGCCGTGCGGCGTGCGGGCAAGAAATCTCGGTGGATCGTGCGGAAACACCGTGGCGATGGCATTGGTGACATCGTCGGCAAAGACGTTCTCTTCGATGCGATCCCAGACATTGAAGACCAACCGCCCGCCGGGCCGCAACACGCGACGCGCCTCGGCGTAGCCGTCGATCCGGTTGGGAAAGAACATGACACCGAACTGGCAGCAAACCACGTCGAACGACGCATCGTCGAACGGCAGGTCGAGCGCGTCCGCCTGCTTCCATTCGATACGGCTATCGGCGCCCTGCCGGTTGGCCGCATAGTCGAGCATCGGCTGGTTGAGATCAGTCACCACGTAGCGCGCAGCAACGCCCAGCATCGGCGCCAGCGCCCGCGTGACCACGCCGCTACCGGCCGCCGTTTCCAGCACCGCATTGGGCGAGGAACTCGCGGCAAGCGCCGCCAGGTCGGCCGCATAGGCCTCGAAGATCAGGGGCACCATCAGTGAGTCGTAGAACCTCGGGATCGAGCCTGCGAACACCTTGTCGAGTTCAGTCATGACGCCCCCCGGCGAATCTCTGATGGTTCAGGTTCCGCCAGCGCAGGAAGGCTGTCAAGCCTTGCGGGTTTCCCCCAAAATTCGCAGCGTGAATCCCGGTGAGACAATCCGGGCGCACCGCAGAGAATGAAGCGTTGTGTTAATGCAATGAACGCTACCAACCCAAGGGAGACAAAACATGCGTCGATTTGCTGCTCTTACCGCCATCCCGGTCGCTTTTGCTTGCGGCTACCTTGCGGCTCACACCGGCTTGCCGCCGGCCCACGCACAGACCCCGCCCCCGGCGCTGGCGCCGCAGATCTACCATCTGGCGGCCATGACCAATGAGGAGATCGGACCGCAGGTTCCCAATATGGGCACGCTGCGGACCAAGGGGCTGGTGGCGACGCCAAGCGGGACCATTGCGGTGCAGGCCGGCAACGTGCCGAAGCACTACCACACCAGCGCGGACGAGATCCAGTTCATCATTGCAGGCAAGGGCACGTTCTGGCTGGGCAATGAACAACGCGAGGTTGGCCCCGGCGACCTGATCGTCATCCCGAAAAACGTCGCGCATGCGGGTTCGCTTGCGACCAGCGGCGACTTCAAGGCACTGGCCATCAAGTTGCCGCCGCAGGCTGCCAACGATACCCACCTGCTGCCCTGACACCCGGGCGACCCGGGTATTCAAAGATCCTGCCCTCCACGGGCAGGATCCTGTGCTCACGAACTCTGGATGCCGCGCTTGCGAATAAACTCGCCCCAGGTCTTTGACTCGGTAGCGGCGCGCTGCTTCATGGCGTCCGACGTGCCGGCCACCGGGTAAAGGTACAGCGACGCCAGCTTGGCCTTGACCTGCGGATCGGCCAGCGCGCCTTGCACGGCGGCGTTCAATTTGCTGACAATCTTTGGATCGAGCCCTGCCGGTCCAACCAGCGCATACCAGCTCGGCAAGACCGGTACATCGACGCCGGCCTCTTTCAGCGTCGGCACGTTCGGCAGTTCCTTGACGCGCTGCGGTCCCATGATCGCCAGCGGCACTACGGTACCGCCAGTCACCTGCGGCAGCGCGGCGCCAAGAACGCTGGCCATGGTGTCCACCTCGCCGGCGACCACGCCGGTCAGCGCAGGACCCGAGCCCTTGTACGCCACGTGCGTCATCTTGAGGCCGAGCTTGTCAGCCACTACCTCCATGGCCAGGTGCGTGGAATTGCCTACGCCTGCGCTGCTAAAGGTCAGGCCACCCGGCTTCTGCTTTGCTTTCTCGATCAGGCCCGGCATCGACGTGATACCGCTGGCCTTGCTGGCGACCAGCACGAACGGCGTATCGACGACCGGCGAAATAAACGTGTAATCCTTCTGCGGGTTGTACGGCAGCGAGGCATACAGATGCGGGTTGAAGCTGATCTGCGATACGCCGGTAAGCAGCAGCGTATAGCCATCGGACGACGCCTTGGCGACTGTGGTCATGGCGACGATGCCGTTCGCACCGGGCCGGTTGTCGACCACGATCGACTGGCCAAGATCCTTCGAGAGTTTCTCTCCCAGCAGCCGGGCCACCACGTCGCCGCCAGAGCCGGCAGACTGCGGCACGATCAACCGGATCGGGCGATTCGGGTAGCCGTCATCCGCCAGGGCCACACCGCTGCCAAGCATCGCGGCCGCAAATACTGCACAACCAAACAAACGTCTGTTCATCAGTTACCTCACGTCAAAGCCAAGCGCGTCATAAATTCATCGCAATGTTATGGACCAACGCGCCGCAGAACCAATACGGATTGCCGATGACCACATAGGCAAAGCCTATGCCCTTTGAGTATCCAGGTTTTCAAGCTTCACACTGGGGCGCATCTGCACTGCTGCAATGCAACACGCCCTTTCATGCACACATGCTGTGCGTCCGGATCGCAATGCAAAGCGCCTTAAGGCATTGCCGGTTGCTTTGGCCATAGGTCTGCCCTATGACCCAATCGGAATTTCGTCTTTCCGCGTTGCGTAGCCCGCTCCGTACCATTGGCCGCATCACCCACGCAACGTGCAACCCCTCATGTCCGACATCGATTCCCGCGGCAACGCCTGGCTGACGCCGCCCTCGAACTACCTGGCAAGCCGCGTTTCCACCTTTGCCGTCCCGGCGCAACCCGCCTCGTGCTATCTGCCGATGCGCGACGGCTGCCGCCTGGCCGCCGATATCTACGTGCCCGAACCCTTGCCCGGCACGACGGCGCCCGACTCGTATCCGACCGTCGTGATCTTCACGCCGTACTACCGACGCTTCCGACTCTCTGGCGCCGGAGCGGAACCGAGCCCCAACGGCGCGAAGTATCGCGACGCATTTGTGCCAAAGGGCTATGCGGTCGTGATCGTCGACGTGCGCGGCACCGGTGCGAGCTTTGGCACGCGCGACGCGCTGCGCTCGCCCACCGAGCGCGATGACTACTACGAAGTCGCCGAGTGGATTGCCAGCCAGCCGTGGTCGAACGGCAAGATTGGCTCGACGGGCATTTCATACCTTGGCGCCGCCGCCTGCTTCCTGGCCAGTACCGGACACCCCGCGGTCAAGGCCATTGCGCCGCTGTTCTCGGTGTCCGACATCTATAGCGAACAGCTCTACCCGGGTGGCATGCTGTCGAAGGTCTGGGTGCAGGCCTATGACGAGTTGATGCTCGCGCTCGACCAGGACCGCCGCGATCTGGTTGCCGGTTTCCCCTACTTCAACGATCCGCGCTTCTGCGGACCCGAGCGCGTTGATGACGATGCCGACGGCGCGCTGGTGGCGGCAGCGGTCGCGGAGCACCGCAACAACTTTACCTTGACCGACCTCGCGCCGGAGTTTGCCTTCCGCGATGGCGCGGCGTTCCACGATCCGTCACTCGACTCCGGCAGTTGCAGCCCGTATCGCTATCTGGACGGCATCCAGCCAGACGTAGCCGTGTACTCGATCTCTGGCTGGTACGACGGCGGCGGCTATGCGAACGGCGCCATCACCCGTTTCCTCTCGCTGCCATCGCACGACAGCCGTCTGTTGCTGGGCCCGTGGGATCACGGCGCGCGCACCAATGTATCGCCATGGCGCGCGCATGCCGCCTCCGACTTTCCGCTACTTGGCGAAGTGCTACGCTTCTTCGACCATCACCTGATGGACCTGCCCACCGGGCTCGATCGCGAGGCCCGCGTGCACTACCACAGCATCCACGACGACCAGTGGAAAGCGGCGGACAACTGGCCGCCCGCGCCCGCAACGCAGCGTTTCCATCTGGCAGACGACGCCGCGCTGGCAAGCCAGCCGGCATCGTCGACCAGCACACTCGATACGCAGGTCAGCTTCGACTGGTCCACCGGTCGCCTGACGCGCTATGAGCGCCTGGGCGCGGCCAATATCGAGGACTATTACGCGGACTGGGCAAAGCATGAGCAGGCCCTGCCCCATTTCGATTCCGCACCGCTGGCCACGCCGATGGCCATTGCCGGACATGCGGTCGTGCATCTGGATGTCGCATCGTCGCAGCCGGATGCTGCATTGTTCGTCTACCTGTCGGAAGTGGAAACGGACGGTACCGTGCGCTATATCACCGAAGGCATGCTGCGTGCCTCGCATCGGCAGCTGGAAGCTTGCCCGCGCGAATACCGCACTACGTGGCCGTACCGCGCGCACCGTCGTGCCGATGCCGAGCGGCTGGTGCCTGGTGTCAGCGTGCCGCTGGAATTCGCGTTGCTGCCGGTCGCGTGGACCCTGGCCGCAGGCAGTCGCCTGCGCGTATCCATCGCGGGCGCGGATCGCGGGCACTTTCCGCAGGTACCGCACGGGCGGCCGCCGCAACTGACGCTCTCGCTCGGTGGCGAGCACGGCTGCTTTATCGACCTACCGGTGGCAGATCCGGCGGCAGGACGCTAGCGACACGTGGAAGTCATGGATGGGATGCCCGGGCGGCACGCGCAATGCTGCATGCTACAGTCGGGCATCCTTTCCACCAGCCCGCCTTTGCCATGGATTTCCGGCAACTCCGCTATTTCGCCCGCATTGTCGAACTCGAAAGCATTACCGCCGCGGCCGATGCGCTGCATATTGCGCAGCCATCGCTAAGCCAGCACGTTGCCAACCTCGAAGCCGAGCTTGGCGCGAGGCTGCTTGTGCGTGGACCGTTCGGTGCGCGCCCTACCGAGACAGGGCAGATCCTGTACCGTCACGCCAAGATCGTGTTGCGTCAGATGGAAGAGGCACAGGCAGCGGTGCGCCATGGGCGCGACGTGCCGTCGGGCCACGTGCGGGTTGGCCTGCCGACCAGTACCTCGCGAGTCCTGGCGCTACCGCTGATCCGCTTCGTCAACGAGACCGTTCCGGATGTTACGGTGGAGATCGTGGAGGGTAGCAGCGCGGATCTTGCGGAACTGGTGGCCGCGCAGAAGCTGGACATCGCCATCGCCATGGATGCATTGCAGCGCCCCAACCTGCATCTGATTCCGCTGCTCGACGAAGACCTCATGGCAGTGGGCCCGGCGTCCGAACACCGCGACGCGGCCCTCACGCTAGCCGAGATGGCGGCACTGCCGCTGCTGTTGCCCAGCTTTCCGAATTCCGTGCGCGTGCTGACTGATCGCGCATTCATCGCCGCCGGACTCGAACTGAAGCTCGTGGCAGAGACGAGTGCCGTGTCGGTGCTGCTTCCCGCAGTGAACGCGGGCATGGGCTGGACCATCCTGCCCTGGAGCGCATTGGCTACCGAGCGCCCGGATGCATTCACCTGCGTGCCGATCTCCGACTCCTCGCTGGTGCGCCGCGTGTTCCTGTGCGTGGCAGGCTCGGCGCGCCTGAGCCTGGCCTGCAAGACTGTGGAGACGGCGATCCTGCGGTTGGTTGCCGACGCCATCGCTTCCGGCACATGGCAAGGGGTGCGTCCCCTGGGTGGCATTACCAACCTCGGGGATGCAGGCGACCCGGCGTGATTGGAAAACGAGCTGGAAAGCAAGCGGCGTCGGGTGATCCCCGATCGATGTCATGTAAGGACGAGACCCCCGACTGGCCACCGCTTGCACATATTTCCACCCGTTGGCTACCTTGCTGTTCCAGGCCGGAAATCGTCAACTCAGGTTCAGCACTCGCTCGGAAGCATCGAGTCCGCCCCGGCCGCGCACTACGCGGATATGGTTCACCACGTCGCGCACGCCAAACACCCTTACGGCAATTTCTTCGATACGATATTTTTCGTCGCGGGTTTCGACTGAGCCTTCGAGCTTGACGAGGCCCTGTTCGATACTCACGGTAACCTCGCTGACGTCGACCGCTTCGTTCATTGCAAGACGGTCGCAGACGTCGGCCAGTATGCGATCGTCCTGACGCTCGTAGTTCTTTGGTCCGGCAGGATGTGACGAGACACGCGAGGAGATGACCGGACGAGTTGGATGCTCGCTGTAACCGGGATCACCGGGATATACCCGCTGCGCGCTGTTGAAAGACTGCCCGCCACTGTCGCTGCTGCCGAAGTACCCGGCGCCGCCGAATGCCGGCTCGTCGGCATGCTGTGCGGCATCGCGCTCTTCCAGCTCGCTCCAGCTTGGCGATTGCCCGGTGTCACCGCTGGTGCGGCGCGCTTCCCGCTCCTGCCGGTCACGGTTCTTTCGAAAGAAGTCAAACATATTGCGCTCCTCGTTAGCACGGTTTCCGTGTCGTGCGAGAAGGCCGCAAAAAGTATGCCGCCGCTTCGCTATCCCTGTAAAACTGCAGGCCCCCGCCGATGGCAGCGGCCTGCAATGCACACGTGTTGCTTATTTGTGATCGATGGCTGACGGTTGGGCCTGGATGGCCATCTTGTAGATCTTCACCGGATACTCGATCTGCGCCGGGGCGCCAGCCAGGTTTGCCGATGTGCGGTCCAGTTGCGCGGCGGGCATGTAGAGATTGCCGTCATTTGCCACCCACATTGCGTCGATCCACGTAAGGCGCGGGTCGGACACCAGCTTCGACACCTTGCCGTCGGGCGACACGCGCATGACGCTACGGTTAGTCACCTCGGACAGATAGATATTGCCCGCCGCGTCAATCGCACTGCCGGCCGCCATCCAGGTATCGACAACCTTTTCGACAGCGGCAGACACCTTTGCCGCCGGGACAGCCGGATCGTTGATCAGCGCGGTCGGCACGCGTGCCAGCGGTCCTCCAATCGGCTGGTAGTAGAGCCATTTGCCGTCGGGGCTGACCTCGATCTGGTCGATGTTGACGTACTTGCTGTATGTGGGCTTGCCGTTGCTGTCGGGAATCGGATCCTTTAACCGGATCGTGCGGCCACCGTCGGCGATCATCGCGAACGCGGCCACGGTGGACGGATGGTTGTCGAGCGCGCGGTGCATGGCACCTGTATCGAGATCGAGTACCACCACGCCTGGGTGCGTGGCAGCCGCATCGCTGATATAGGCCTTGCGTCCGTTGAAGCGGATATCGTTGAAGTAGCTGTATTCGCCGATGACCGACGCCGGCGCCTGGTAGATTCGGCGAATGCTGTTGGTCTTCAGATCGATACTGACGATCTTCGCCGCGCCGCTCACTGCCTTGCCGCCGACGCGGAACCCGCCCGCATCGACCACCCACAGATCACCGTCGGGACCGATACGCACGGTATTGACGTGCAGCAGCGTGGTACGCGGGTCGGCGCCCTCCTTCCAGAGGCTCCATTCAAGATTGGGGTATGGCACGAACTTGCCTGAGCGGAGTTCGGCCACCTGCGCCCCGGGGCCTTCCACCTGTGGCATCGAGACAAACAGTCGACTGCCATCGGGCGTGGTGGTCACCGCGTTGACCACACGGTCGGAGCGGGCCACCTCGACCACGCGCGGGTCTTGCGCGGTTGGCATTGAGCCGGTAACGGCGCACGCGCCAAGCAGCGCGACCGCTGGCAGCATTGTCAACGCGCCGCGCAGAAGCCGCCGCAGGTATGCGGAATCATGTTCGATGCTGGATGTCATTGTTGTCTCCTTCCTCTTTGATTTCTCTTTGATTTCTCTTTGATTTGCTACTGGCTATACGGGCAGGCCTTTGGCGCGCAGCGCGGCATCGAAACGTTCGGGGTCCGATGTACCGGCGGCGTTTTCCGCGCGGATCCTTGCTTCCTTCGCCAGATGCGCATGGCAGCGTTCGAGCACATGCGCGGCCTCTGCCGCCGGCACCGCAATCACGCCGTCCGCATCGCCAATGATCAGGTCGCCGGGCATGACCGCCAGACCCGCGCACGACACCGGGATATTGATCTCGCCGGGGCCATCCTTGCTCGGCCCGCGATGCGTGTGCCCCTTGGCAAAGATCGGCATGCCATCTTCAGCCCATTCGCAGAGATCGCGCACGGCGCCATCGATCACGAGGCCGCCGAGCTTCTTCGCCACGCATGTGGTACGCATCAGCCCGCCAACCAGCGCCTGGGTGACATCACCGCCGCCATCGATCACCAGCACGTCGCCGGGCTGCACCATCATCAGTGCCTTGTGGATCATCAGGTTGTCGCCAGGACGCACGCGTACGGTCACGGCGGGACCACACAACACGGTTTCCAGTCGGCGATGGTATTGGCGCAAGCCGATGGTGCCGATATTGCGGCTCATCGAATCGCCGATGGCGGCGACCGGTACCTCGCGGAACGCAGCCACGATATCGGCATGCGGGCCGTCGGCACGTGGATTGATGCGGTAGCCAGCGGGCCACTGCGCGGCAGAGGGAGTTGCGGATTGGCTCATGATGTTGTCCGGTGGATCTGAATTGGTGAAATCGAAGCTGTTGAACGGGGGTGAACGCGTGGATCAGGAGAACACCTGCGGATTGACGCAGGCGGCGCGATCCACGGGATTGCCGTCCAGCCAGCCCAGCACATTCCGTGCGGCACCGGCTGCCATCGCGGCCAGTGCCGCAGGCGTGGAGCCACCCACGTGGGGCGTCAGGACTACGTTCTTGAGCTTGGCAAGCGGGCTATCGGCGGGCAGCGGCTCGACTGCCATGGTGTCCAGGCCCGCGGCAAACAGGCGCCCATCCTGCAACGCGGCTACCAGCGCGGCTTCGTCGACCACTTCGCCGCGCGCCGTATTGACCAGAATCGCGCCCTTCGGCATCAGGTTGAACTGCGCTTCGCCCAGCATGTTGCGCGTATGACGGTTGAGCGGGACGTGAAGGCTCAGGACATCGGCTTGCGCCAGCAAGGCATCGAGCGACGCGACGACGGTGGCGCCATCGACCGGGCCCTGCCCTGCGGCCAGCGCGGGATCGTATGCAACGACGTTCATGCCGAGTGCGAGGCAAACCGCCGCCACGCGCTGCCCAACCTGCCCGAAGCCGACCAGTCCGATGGTCTTGCCCTGCAATTCGACGCCATCCTGCGCACGCGACCAGCGCCCTGCGTGCAGTTCGCCATCCATCCAGCCGATGCGGCGCGCGGCGGCGAACATCAGGCCCAGCGTCATCTCCGCCACTGACTGCGCATTGGCGCCGGGTGTCACATAGACGGGGATGCCTCGCTGCGTCGCCGCGTCGACATCGATATTGCTGACGCCAACGCCATGCTTGGAGATGACTTTCAGCGTCGGGCACGACGCGATCGCCTGCGCGGACAGCGTCACCGTGCGCGAGATGACCGCGTCCACGGGTTCGGCGGCCATGATGCGCTCCACTTCCTGTGGGTCGTCGGCCGAGGCCAGGTAGATCACGCGCGCGCCGGCGCGCTCAAGCAGGTCGACGCCAGCCGGCGCGAGCTTCGGAGCGGTGACAAGAATGGTATGCATGGTCGAGATGGTTGAAACCGGGAATTCAATCGAGCTTGATATTGGCGTCGCGCACCAACGTGCCCCACTTGCGGTGTTCCGCGCGCAGGTAGTCGGCAAACTGCTCGGGCGTGCTGCCCATTGCGGCGCTGCCTTCGGTTGCCAGCTTGTCCTGGACCTCCTGCGTCTTGAGTGCCTTGCGCACTTCAGCGTTGATGCGGTCGACAATCTCGCGTGGGGTGTTGGCGGGCGCCACCAGCCCGGTCCAGGTGATCGCATCGAAGCCCGGATAGCCGGACTCGGCAACGGTCGGCACATTGGCCAGTTGGGGCGCGTTGCGCACCCGCTGCGCCGAGCTCACGGCCAGCGCGCGCACCTTATGGTTGGTCAGTTGCGGAATGGCTGCCGCCGTGTTGGCAAAGTTGAACTCCACCTGGTTGCCCAGCAGGTCCATCATCGCGGGACTTGCGCCCTTGTACGGTACGTTCAGCAGCTTGAAACCGGCCTGGCGTTCAAGCAGTTCGGCTGCCAGGTGCGACACCGTGCCATTGCCGGGCGTACCCATGCGCAGCGCCTCTGGCTTGGCCTTTGCGGCAGCCACCGCATCCTTGAGCGTCTTGTAGGGCGACGAGGCGTTCACCAGCAGCACCACGGGCTGCGATGCCACGGTGGAGATCGGCGCAAAATCCTTGAGCGGATCGAAGGGCATCTTCGGGTAGAGCGCCGGATTGATGGCCAGGTTGGCGGTCTGGCCCAGGCCAATCGTATAGCCGTCGGGCGCGGCCTTGGCCACCACGTCGAGTCCGACATTGCCGCCTGCGCCAGGGCGGTTCTCCACCACCACGGTCCAGCGCGCCTGCGTCGACATCTTCTCGGCAATCAATCGCGCTACCGCATCGGTGCCCCCGCCCGGCGGAAACGGCACCACCAGCCGGACCGGCCGCGATGGCCAGCCATCCGCATGCGCCGCACCGGCGCCAATCACCAACGCGGCAGCCGCGCCAAGCACGTGGGCAACAAGAATTCGGGATCGCAGCATCGTGTCTCCTTTCGTTATGGGAGCCATTCTTGCCGCGCCATACCATTCCGTCTATTTGATAATATTCATATTTTCATTCCTGCGAGTTATCGAATGGATATCCAGCTCAGGGACTTGCGGTACTTCGAGGCGGTGGCCGAACTTGGCCACATCGGCCAGGCGGCGGAGAAGCTAGGGCGTACGCAACCCGCGCTGACCAAAGCGGTGCAGCGCCTGGAAGAGGCGTTTGGCAGCGAACTGTTCGAACGCAAGGGTCGTGGCATCAGGCTCACGCCGGTGGGGGAAGTCTTGCTGGCGCGCGCACGGATGCTCCGAGGCGCCACGGAAGAAGCACTGCGCGAGGTGGGCGATTTTGCGAAAGGCAACGCCGGCCATGTGCGCATTGGCACCGGACCGATTGCCGCCGAACACGTGCTGCCCGAGCTTTGCAACATGCTGCTCGAAGAGGCCCCGGCCACGACGATCGACATCACCGTGGCGCCTAGCCTGGTCCTGCGCGAGCGACTGAAGGAAGGTTCGCTCGACCTGCTGATCGGGATGATGGCCGAGCACGACGACGCGCTGGTCAGCCATCCGATTGTCGAGGACGTAGTCGTGGTGGTGGCCAGCCGCAATCATCCGGTGTTCAGCCTGCCGCGGGTGACGCTCAAATCGCTGCTGTCCTGGCGCTGGGTACTGCCGGCCGCGTCGATTCCGAGCCGTCAGTGGCTCGACGCCGCGTTCCAGGCGCATGGACTGCCGCCGCCATCCACCCAGATCGACGCGAACTCCATCCCGCTACTGCCGCGCCTGATCGCCAAGACTGAACTGCTCAGCTTCCTTTCGCGGCATACGTTGCGGGAGCACCGGCATGTGCTGAGCGAGGTCCCACTGAAGGAAGCCACCTTGCGACGCAAGCTCGGCGTCACCTACCGTCGACACGGATATCTGTCTCCGGCGTCACTGCGACTGCTGGCACTACTCCAGCATCGCGGTAGCGAGTTGTTCAGCGAGGCATTGGGCGACGAGTAGTCTCGCCACCGCTGGCGTCAGATGGCCGGGCGCACGGCCATCCACCCCTCTTCCTCGCTTGCCGCGGCCAACTGCTTGCCGATCGAGTCGCCCAGGCGCGTGGCATCGGCGTAGATGGTGTCGTGCTTCACTTCCGACACCGCATGCACGCCCGTGCCGGCGGCAGCGGCTACTGCAATGTGGCCGGCCACCGCGCCAACACCGGCGGTTTCGGCAATGCCGGGAATGTGCCCGCTGTCGGCATCCGCGACAAAGCTCTGCAGCGGCACCGGTGCACCGTTGGCCGGCTGGTACGAGATACGGACTTGTACCCCGACTTCGCTCTTGCCCGCGCCCAGGCCAATCAGCAGCCGACGGCGGCTGGTGCCTTCGTCAATCTTGCGGAAGTCTCCCTCAACGATCAGCGCATTGGCATTGGCGGGCGCCGGTGCGTCAGAGCGCACCGCGTTCAGGCCCTGCGCCCGCAGCGTACGCACGATCTCATCGGCCACCTGTTCCCGTGCCTCGTTAGCCTCTTTCAGTTGCCCGCTGGCAGCAGAGCCGCCAGTGGCCATCGACTTCACCTTCTGCATCAACCCACCATCGAGCTGCACCTGTCCCGCATCGGCGTTGAAGGTATGGACGTAGATAACGTCAGCCTGCACCGTTTGCAACAGGCCCGTATGGTTGATATCGGTGATGCCGGCATTGGCATAGCCGGCAGCCAGCATCGCGCCGGTGGCAATGGCGGCGATGGCCAGGCGCTTGGTCTTGATGGCGATGGTTTGGAGAGTGGTAGGCATCTTGGATCCTTCGGGGTGGTATGCGATGTGTCGCGGTGACCAGAGTATGGAAAACGCCGACGCCTTAGGCCAGGCAGCAATTATTTCGTCCGATGTCACCGCGAATGGCATGACATCCGCCGACATATTTCCCACGTGGTGCCTGGCGCGATCGCCCACTACAGTTGCCTCACCGACGCAGCAACGCGTCACCGCTCACCACACAGGACGATCATGCACAACCTCCACAAAATCGCGCTGTTCGCCACGGTCTTCATCGTGGCCGTATCGCTGGTCGAGGCCTACTTCCTGGCCCGCAAGGCACGCCAGCAAGGCAAGGCCTACCCCTGGCATGAAATGGGGCTGTCGCTGGCCGACATGGTCGGTCGCAAGCTGATGGCGCTGCTGCCGCTGTCACTGGCCACGCCGATCTTTGCGTTTGCCTGGGACCACCGGATCTTCACGGTCGAGATCAATAGCGCGCTCGCTGTTCTGCTGCTCTTTATCGGCCAGGAATTCTGCTACTACTGGTACCACCGCGCATCGCACCGCATCCGCTTCTTCTGGGCAACGCATGCCGTGCACCACTCACCCAATGAACTGACGCTTGGCACCGCCTACCGCCTGGGCTGGACTGGCAAGATCACAGGCACTTCGATCTTCTTCGCGCCGCTGGTTTTCCTGGGCGTGCGTCCGGAAGTCGTGCTGGCAACGCTGAGCCTGAACCTGCTGTACCAGTTCTGGCTGCACACCACCTGGATCCCCAAGCTGGGCTGGCTCGAATACGTGTTTAACACCCCGTCGGCGCACCGCGTGCACCATGCCTCGAACGTGGACTACCTCGATGCCAACTACGGCGGCGTGCTGATCATCTTCGACCGCCTGTTCGGTACCTATGTGGAAGAACGTGAAGACGAACCGTGCCGCTTCGGCCTGGTACATCCGACGACCACCCGCAACCCGCTGGTCAACCAGTTCGAACACTGGATCAGCCTGGGCAAGGACATGCTCCAGTCCCGCAGCCTGCTGAACGCGACTGGCTACCTGCTGATGCCCCCGGGCTGGGCTCCCGACGGCAAGGGCACGACCACCGAGGAACTGCGCCAGCAACAAGCGGTAGCCGTGAGCGCGAGTTGAATCAAATGCTGCGGGTGGTCTCCCCTCTCCCGCACGGCGGGAGAGGGGAGCAAAACGTAGGTAGTTCAAATACTGTCAGTGGTCTCCGTAAGACGCTTGCACTATATTGAACTCTCCTCCCCGAGCACCATTGTCCGATGCGCATCGATCCGCGATTCGTGCGAGTTGGCGACCGCCACGCCTTCGACGCCATCATCGATGCACGCTCGCCCGCGGAGTTCGAGATCGACCATATCCCGGGCGCCATCAACTGCCCGGTGCTCGACAACGAAGAACGTCGCATCGTCGGTACCTTGTACAAGCAGGCCGGCGCATTCGAAGCGCGGCGTATCGGCGGCGCGATGGTGGCGGCCAATCTGGCTCGTCATCTGCGCGAACAGTTCTCCGATCGACCACACAGCTGGCGACCACTTATCTACTGCTGGCGCGGCGGCTTG
Organism: Cupriavidus sp.; assembly: GCF_057315035.1. Classification (NCBI taxonomy): domain Bacteria; kingdom Pseudomonadati; phylum Pseudomonadota; class Betaproteobacteria; order Burkholderiales; family Burkholderiaceae; genus Cupriavidus; species Cupriavidus sp. The sequence continues at coordinate 102,174 of NZ_DBHKYV010000009.1, forward strand.
CGCAGCGGCGCGATGACAACCTGGCTGCGCATGGTGGGCTGGGACGCCCAGCAGCTAGCAGGCGGCTACAAGTCATGGCGGCGGCATGTCATCGAAACGATTGACTCGCTGGCACCACGCCTACCGCTGAGGGTGATCTGCGGCGCCACCGGCAGTGGCAAGACCCGCGTGCTGCAGGCCCTGGCTGCCCAAGGCGAACAGGTACTCGATCTCGAAGGCCTGGCGCGTCACAAGGGCTCATTGCTCGGCGCGGTTCCCGATGTCTCGCAGCCCTCACAGACTGCATTCGAGACCGCGCTGGTCGACGTGATCGAGCATGTCGACCTGTCCCGGCCGCTGTTCGTCGAAGGCGAAAGCCCGCGCATCGGCCAGATCAATCTGCCGGTCCCGCTGGTCACCCGCATGCGGGACAGTGCCTGCCTTGAGATCCAGGCGTCGCTGCCAGCGCGCTTCGCCTTCCTGTTGCGCGACTATGCCTATCTGGGAGACCGGCCCGAGTGGCTGGCCGAGCAGATCGGGAGGCTCAAGCCATTGCACGGCAAGGCCGTCGTATCCGCGTGGCAGGACATGGCGCTGGCCGGCAATCTGGCCGAACTGTTTGCCGAACTGGCCATCAAGCACTATGACCCGTCCTATGCGCGTTCGCAGCGCAAGCATTTCCACAAGTGGGACGAGCGGATCATTGTGACAGCCGATGGCCTTGCATCGCACGATATTGAAGCGCTCGCAAGATTGATCGCGGAACGCTTGTCTCACGTGGACGTCGGCGTCCGGTGCATCCCCGCCGGATAGTTTCAAACCACGTCCGCTAATCGCACAAACCGCTGGTGCAGAGCCGCAAATCACCTTGTTGCGCGCCCCTTAAAGTTGTATCGTGAATGCATCTTTAAGGCGACGGCTTGGCCAACCGCCACGCCTGAAAGACCGTAATCAAACGCTCAACATTTCGGAGCCCATCATGCAAGCCCCCGCCCACACGCCGGCAGAACTCGATGTCCATCACAACGTCGCCGGCATGTCAGATCGCGTAGCCCTGGCCATTACGATGGCGCTGCGCTTCTTTGCCGATACGTTCTTTGCCAAGCGCTATGGAAACCGCGCCATCGTGCTGGAGACCGTGGCGGCAGTGCCGGGAATGGTGGGTGGCATGCTGGTCCACCTGCGCTGCCTGCGATGGATGGTGGCGGACGAAGGTTGGATCAGGACGCTGCTCGACGAAGCCGAGAACGAACGGATGCACCTGATGACGTTCGTCCAGATCGCCCGGCCAAGCTGGTTCGAGCGGCTTGTGATCCTGGTCGTGCAGGCCGTATTCTTCGTCGCGTACTTCCTGCTGTACCTGGTGTCTGCCCGTACCGCCCACCGACTGGTTGGATACTTCGAAGAACAGGCTGTCATCAGCTACACGCTTTACCTGGCTGAAATCGACGCCGGCCGCGTTGAGAACATCCCCGCCCCGGCCTTTGCGATCGAGTACTGGCAACTGCCGGCAGATGCCCGGTTGCGCGACGTGGTAGTGGCAGTACGCGCCGACGAGGTCGGCCACCGCGACGTCAACCACGGCTTTGCCAACGCCCTCAACACAAGGGAATCGGTCAGCCAGGCAGCGTAAGCCGTCCTACCGTGCGATGACAAGGCGCGTCTGCCACGCGCAATCTACAGCGTCGACATCGCCGCCAGCGCACCGTCCAGCATGTTCCTTAGCACCGGCTGCACGCGCGCGGCGGCGTCCGGCAGATACGGAAACGGTTCCTGCTCATCCATATAGACCGCCTGGACCATTTCAAGCTGGATCGTGTGGACGCCGGTGTGCGGCTGGCCATAGTGGCGCGTGATATGGCCGCCCTTGAAGCGGCCGTCCGCTACCCAGGTGAACGGACCGGCTGCCGCGGCCGCGATGACCGCCTCACGCATGCCCGGCGCGCAGCTTGCCCCGCTGTTGGTGCCGATATTGAGGTCGGGCAGCTTGCCTTCGAACAACCGTGGCAATACGCCGGCTATCGAATGGGCCTCCCACACCAGCACATTGCTGTGTTGCTCGCGTAATCGCGCAATCTCGCTGGCCAGGGCATCGTGATACTGTTGCCAGTAGTCCCGCTTGCGTGTGTCGATCTCTTCCGTTGAAAGACCCTTGCCCGATTCATAAAGCGGCTCGCCGCGAAAGGTTTCGGTCGGGCACAGTGTCGTAGTGGTCTGTCCCGGATACAGGCTGCTGCCGTCGCCAGGCCGGTTGACATCGATCACATAGCGCGAATAGTTGGCCTCGACCACTGACGCACCCTGCTCTGCCGCGAATGCATAGAGCCGCCGCAGATGCCAGTCGGTATCGGCGCGCAGGCGCGCCACCGGCGTCAGTCGTGCCACCAGCCACTCGGGCAGCAGTTCACCACCGTGCGGGATGGAAATGACCAGTGGCAGCCGGCCTTCGGTTACCTTGCAGACGGGCGCGTTCATGCCTGCACCTCCTGCGCGGCTTGCAAGGCGCCGTGGCGGCGCCGCTCCCATACCGACGGATCGAGCATATGCTCAGGTTGGCGACCAGCCAGCACATCGATGACCTGCGCGGCGCACTGGCTTGCCGTGTCCGCCAGCGCCTCCTGCGTCGAGCCGGCCTGGTGCGGGCTCATGACGACATTTGGCAGCGTGGCCAGTGGCGAAAACGTTGGCAATGGCTCGCGCTCGAACACATCGAGCCCCGCACCAAACAGCTTGCCCGCACGCAGCGCATCGACCAGCGCCGGTTCGTCGACCAAGCCGCCGCGCGACGTATTGACCAGGATCGCACCTGGCTTCATTGCCGCCAGCGCTGCCGCGTCGATGGTGTGCCGCGTGTCGGGACGCAGCGGACGATGCAGCGACACCACGTCGGCAACTGCGAGCAGCGCCTGCAGCGAATCCACACGCTGCGCGCCATGGGCGGCGACCTCGGCCTCGTCGACACGCGGCGACCAGACCACGACCTTCATGCCAAAGCCCGCACGTGCCATTTGCGCGACGATCTGGCCGGTACGGCCGAAGCCGATGATGCCAAGCGTCTTCCCATACAGCGAATGCATCGGCACGGTGTAGCGGTGCTGCCAGTCCGACTGGCGCGTGGCAGCATCGGCACGCACGGTACCGCGCGCGACGGCAAGCATCAGCATCATCGTATGTTCGGCAACGGCCCGGACATTGGCCGCCGGCGTGGACACCACCGGAATGCCGCACGCATGCGCATGGGCGACGGCGATCTTGTCGGTGCCGGTACCGTGATTGCTGACCACGGCCAGGCGTGGCGCGGCATCGATAGCGGCTGCGGAAATGCCTTCGCGAACGATCACGGCATCGACGTCGCGGACTTCGGCGATACGTTCGGCCTCGGTCGTGGCGGCGCTGTGGCGCACCTCGATGCCGGCTGCGCGCATGCGTTCAGCACCGACTGGATGAATGGGTTGGCTAATCAGGCAGACTGGCATGTATTCGAAGAAACAGTGAAATGATGAACACCGGCACGCTCGGCCATCACAGCCGCAAGCACTCTCGTGGCCTGTGCAAAATCGTCGAGGCGCATCGACTCATCGGGGTTATGGCTGCCGTTGGCGTTGCGCACGAACAGCATGGCGGCCGGCACGCCCTGCGCCGCGAACAATGCCGCATCGTGACCCGCACCGCTGGGCATCGCGCGGGCTGGCACGCCGGCCTGCGCAGCAGCGTCAGTCAGCAGGGTCTGCAGCGCCGCATCCATCGCGGCAGGCGCACTGGACGTGAGCGGACCAAGGTCGACGTCAACGCCGCAACTCTGCATGATCTCGACACGGGCGGCCTGTACCGCGGCATTCATGGCTTCGAGTGTGGCCCGACTGCGGGAACGCATGTCGATACTGAAATCGACCCGCCCCGATACCTTGCTGAAATCTGCTTGCGCGGCATCGGTCATGCACTGCCCGACCGTCACGGTCAGCTCATGACCTGCGCTTTCGAGCTCGACCCACGCCCGCTGCAGTGCAGTGATCAGCGCGGCGGCAGCCACCACGGCATCACGTCGATGGGTACGCGGCGTGGCACCCGAATGCGCATACTGGCCACGTATCGTGGCGTGGCGATAGCGTTGGCTACCGCAGATTCCGGTCACCACGCCGAGCACATCGTGGCTCTCGTCGAGGACCGGTCCCTGCTCGATATGGAGTTCGACAAAGCAGTCGATATCGTCGGCATGCAGCGCCGGTGTCCCCGCGACCACCGCGCCCGGGTCTCCGCCCGATACCCGCAGGTGATCAGCGAGCGTGCGGCCGGTGTCGGCGCGGCACAGATCGAGCGTCCCGGCATCGAGCAGGCCAAATGCTGCCTTGCTGCCGGCGTAGGACACGGGAAACCAGGCGCTTTCCTCGGCACGGATCGCCATGACTGTCACGTCGCGTTCGGGCGGCGCGCCTGCGCGGCGCCAGCCCGACAGGATCGCCAGGCCAGCCACCACCCCGGCGGCGCCGTCGAAGTTGCCGCCACGCGGCACGGAGTCGAGATGCGAGCCGGTCATCACCACCGGCGCACTGCGATTGCGCCCCGGCAAGGTCATATACAGGTTGCAGGCCGCATCCCGGCGCACTTCCAGGCCACGCGACACTGCCGCCGCAGCCAGCAGCGCATGCGCAGCGTTCTCGCCATCGCCGTAGGTGTCGCGCGTAATGCCAACGCCGTCGTGCCCCTGCGCGGCCAACTGTGCGAACAGCGACGCCGCCAGCGCATGATCGGGTTCCGGATACCGGCTCATGACACCTCCGCGGCCATAGCGTCAGCGTCGGCCGCGGCGCCATGCGCCTTTCGCGCGGCCTGCGGATCCCAGTCCTTGCCTGGCATCGCTTCGATCAGCTTGCGCGTATAGGCATCGCGCGGTGCGGCAAAAATCTCGGCGGGACTGCCCTCTTCCACTACGCTGCCACGATGCATGACCAGCACCTTGTCGCAGATCTGCGCGGCCACGCGCAGGTCATGCGTAATGAAGATCAGCGCGATGCCGAGCCGCTTCTGTACCTCGGCCAGCAACTTGAGCACCTGGGCCTGTACCGACACGTCCAGAGCCGACACCGACTCGTCGGCCACAATCAGCCGTGGCTCCATGGCCAGCGCACGGGCAATGCCGATCCGCTGACGCTGCCCGCCCGAGAACTGGCTTGGATAGCGGTCGAACGCGCTTGCATCGAGCTCCACGAGCTTGAGCAACTCCCTGGCGCGCGCCTCGGCCTGGGCGCGCGGCACGCCGCTGGCGACCGGGCCGTCGCACAGGATCCTGCCCACGGTATGGCGCGGATTCAGCGATGCGAACGGGTCCTGGAAAATCATCTGGATATGGCGGCGCAGCGGACGGAATGCCTGCTCGCTCATCGGCGCGATATCGCGCCCTTCGAACGCCATTACACCGCCGTCATTGCCGGTCAATTTCAGCAGGCACTTGCCGATGGTCGACTTGCCCGAACCGGATTCGCCGACGATCCCCAGGGTCTCGCCCGCGCGGATCTCGAAGCTCACACCCTTGACCGCCTCGACCACGCGCTTGCGCTGGAACAGCCCGCCCGGCGTGGTGTAGGTCTTGCGCAGCCCTTCCACGCGCAGTACCGGATAGCCGTTGGTGTCGCCAGCGGCTACCACGGTGCGCGGATGGTGCGACGGCACGCTGCCGATCAGCCGCTGGGTGTACGGGTGCGACGGGCGATTCAGTACCTGTTCGGCAGGCCCCTGTTCGACGATGCAGCCTTTCTCCATCACGATCACGCGGTCGGCAATCTCGGCCACTACTCCGAAATCGTGCGTGACAAACATCACGCCCATGCCCTTTTCTTTCTGGATACGCGCGATCAGCGCCAGGATCTGGGCCTGCGTGGTCACGTCCAGCGCGGTAGTCGGTTCATCCGCAATCAGGAACGCCGGCTCAAGCGCCAGTGCCATGGCGATCATCACGCGCTGGCGCTGGCCACCCGACAGCGCGAACGGATACGCGTGGTACAGCGACGGCGGATCGGGCAAGCCAACGAACGCGAGCAACTCCAGCACGCGGGCGCGGCGCCCCGCGGGGTCGAGCGCACCATGCACACGCATGACTTCGGCAATCTGGTCGCCCACGCGATGCAGCGGATTGAGCGCCGACAAGGGCTCCTGGAAGATCATCGCCATGTCCTTGCCGCGCATGCCTTGCAGCGTGGCTTCGTCCTGCGTCAGCAGGTCGCGCCCCTGGAACGAGATCTGCCCCGCTTCGGGCTTCAGGTAGTGCGGCAGCAGACCCATGATCGCGTTCGCGCTCATCGACTTGCCGGAGCCCGATTCGCCAACGATGCAGACCAGTTCTCCGGCGCCGATTTCGAATGTGATGTCGCGCACCGCGTAAGGCCGGTCGCCGCCCTTGGGCAAGGCAATGCTCAGGTCGCGGATCGACAGCAGTGGCGCGTGGTTGCGGGATTCAGTCATGCGTCAGCTCCCTCGCTTGCGCAGTTGCGGATTCAGGGCATCGTTGAGCCCTTCGCCAATCAGGTTGATCGCGAGCACGGTCAGCATGATGGCGATGCCGGGCCACAGGCTCATCCACGGCGCCTCGCGCAGCATCGTGCGCGCCGCACCGATCATGAACCCCCAGCTCATCAGGTTACGGTCACCCAGCCCCAGGAATGACAATGCCGACTCAGTCAGGATCGCGGTAGCCGTCATCAGCGACGCCGTGACGATCACTGGCGAGGCGGCATTGGGCAGGATCTGCGTGAAGATGATGCGCGCCGGCGATTGCCCGATCACAATGGCGGCCTGCACGAACTCGCGCTCCTTGAGCGTCATGAACTCCGAACGCACGAGTCGCGCCACGGGCGGCCACGATACGATCGCGATCGCGCCGACGATCGAGTAGAGCGAGGGCTTGAAGATCGCCACCAGCACCAGTGCCATCGCCAGTTGCGGAATGGTCTGGAAGAACTCGGTGCCGCGCATCAGGCAGTCGTCGACGCGCCCGCCGTAGTAACCGGCCAGCGCACCGACCACGATGCCGATCAACACCGCCACCAGTGTCGAGATGACCCCGATCATCAGCGAGACGCGCGCGCCATAGGCAATGCCGGCGGCGATATCGCGCCCCAGCATGTCGGTGCCCAGCGGATACGCGCCGTCGTGAAACGGTGCCAGCAGCGGGTCCGCCACCATCATCCAGGGCGGATCTTCATAGAATGTGGACGCCAGCGCCGCGGTCAGGATGACCACCACCAGCAGCACCAGGCCAATGGCGGCGCCACGATTTGCACCAAAGCGTTTCAGGAAGGACATCTTTGCGGCTCCTCAGGTGCGGCCAATGCGCGGGTCGATCAGGCGGTACACCAGATCGGTCAGCAGGTTGAAGACGACCACCATGGTCGACGTGACCAGGAACACCCCAAGCAGCAACTGGTAGTCGCGCTGGATCAGCGCATCGAACATCAGGCGGCCAATGCCGGGCCAGCCAAACACGGTCTCGGTCAGCACCGCGCCGCCGGCCATTTGCCCGAGCTGGATGCCGGCGAACGTCACCACGGGCAGCAAGGCGTTGCGCAACGCGTGGCGGCGAATCGTCTCGCCAAGCGGCACGCCCTTGGCGCGTGCGGTCTTGATGAAGTCCATCCCCAGCACCTCCAGCATCGAGGCACGGGTAAGCCGGGCATAGACGGCCATGAAGAAGCAGCCCAGCGAGACCGTCGGCAATACGAGGTGATGGGCGATGTCGCTCACGCGCGCCCAGCCCGACAGGTTGCCACCCACCTGCTCCATGCCATACGGCGGCAGCCAGCCAAGATGCAGCGAGAAGAACAGGATCGCCAGCAGCGCCAGCCAGAACTGCGGCGTGGCATAGATCAGCAGCGAGCCGGTCATCAGCACGCTATCGAGCCAGGTCCGTTTGCCCGCATAGCGCGCTCGTGAGGCGATCACGCCAAACAGCACGCCAAAGCCCAACGCAAACACGAACGCGCACGACATCAGCAGCAGCGTGGCGGGCAGGCGGTCGAGGATCAGGTCGAGCACCGGCAGGCGTTCGCGATACGAGTACCCGAGGTCGAGATGTGCCACGCCCCACAGATAGCGGCCAAGCTGCACCGGCAGCGGCTGGTCGAGCCCGAACTCCTTGCGCAGTTCTTCCACATAGGCCGGGTCGGACGAGCCGGATTCGCCGGCCAGCACGGCGGCCGGGTCACCGGGCGCCATGCGCACCAGCATGAAATTGATGATGACCACGCCAAGCACGACGAACAACGCCTTGCCGAGCCTGGCGACCAGGATGGAGAGTGCCTTTTCCACGTGATCGAATCCTTCTTGAGACTGAAACACCCGACGCACCGCCGCCACGGCGGCGCGTCGTCATACGGCGGATTTACTTGCTGAGATAGACGTCGGCGAACGTGTCGTTCAGCCCGATGGCCGTCTGGATCAGGTTGTGCACCTTGCCGCTATAGAGCGTGGGAAGCTCCATCTCGAACAGATAGCCGTTGGCCACTTCCTGCACCAGCGTCTTCTGGATGTTCGAGTACAACTGCTGGCGCTCGGTATCCGAGGTGGCCGCGGCAGCCTTGTCCCACAGCGCGTCCACGGACGGATTCACATAGCCCTGATTGTTGACAAACGCCGAACCCTTGACCTGGTTGCGCGCGAGGTAGAGTCGCGACACGCCCAGCGCCGGATCGCCATACTGCGACGTGAAGCTGAAGGTCAGGTCGAAATCGAAATCGGACACGCGCTTGGCCCAGGTGCCGGCGTCGGCGGACTCGATCTCCACCTTGAAGCCAAGCTGCTCAAGGCACTGCCGGGTGTACTCGCCCAGACGGTCCCAGGTTGCGCCATAGGGATACGACAGGATGCGGATCGTGGTTTTCGACGGATCGATGCCCGATTCCTTGATCAGCGCGCGCGCCTTCTTGAGATCAAACCCATATGCCGGCACATTGCCGTCGTAGAACGGCGTGGTCGACGAGATTGGTCCGGTAGCCACCTTGCCCAGGCCGAAGAAGATGCTGTTCACCACGAACTTGCGGTTGATGGCCTCCATGATGGCCTGGCGCACCTTGACGTTGTTGAACGGTGCCTTGCGCTGGTTCATCTGGATATAGGCCAGCTTGGAGAACATCTCCCAGCCCTTGGTGGTGTACTCCACATTGGGCAGCGCACGCAGGCGCTTGATCTCGACGTTATCCACGTCACCGGCACTGACCACCTGCACGTCGCCACGCTCGAACGCCACGGCGCGCGACGCCGCATCCGGAATCACGTTGAAGACGATCTCGTCCAGGTAGGGCTTGCCCTTCTGCCAGTAGTTCGGGTTGCGCGTGAGAACGATATAGGCGCCCTTCTTCCATTCCTTGAACATGAACGGACCGGTACCGACGGGAGTCTGGTTGGCGGGATTCTTCGCGTAGTCGGTGCCGTCATAGATATGCTTCGGCACCATCGGCATGTTGTCGCTGACAAACGACTTCAGGAACGGCGCAAACGGCTCCTTGAGCGTGATCACCACCTTGTTCGGGCCCTGTGCCTTGACCGACTGCACGAACTGCTCGATTACCACACGCGCACGCGGATGCACGGTGCGCAGGAACTTGTCGATCGAGAACACCACGTCGTCGGACGAGAACGGCTTGCCGTCATGCCATTTCACGTTCTGCTGCAACTCGAACGTGTAGAGCTTGCCGTCCGGCGAGATCGTCCACGACTTGGCCAGGCCCGGCTGCGGCTTCATGTCGGGCGACCAGGTCAGCAGGCTTTCGTAGATCTTGCCAGCCACATACTGCGTAGGCGTCTGCTGGTTCAGGCCCAGCATCAGCGTGGGAGGTTCGGGTTGGGCAATCGCACGCAGCGTGCCGCCGCGCGTCTGGGCGTGGGCACCGGCGGCAACGCCGAGCGTCAGGGCAATCGAACACGCTGCGATCTTGAGCAGGCGGACGGTGGGCAGGGGCAGCTTGTTGGACATGGAATTTACCTGTTTACCTGTGGAAGCGAGGAGCGAAGAAATCATTGGAACGACTTACAGCGAACGCACGGCAATGCCATCGGCGGCCAGTGCCTTGCGGATCTGTTCGGCGAACACCACGGCGCCGGGCTGGTCGCCATGGATACACAAGGTGTCGGCCGCAATCGGCACTGCCTTGCCGGACAGCGCGACTACGCTGCGGTCAAGCACCATGCGGCGTACCTGGGCAATCGAGACTTCGACGTCCTCGATCATGGCGTGCGGCATCGAGCGCGGCGTGAGCGTGGCATCGTCTTGATAGGAGCGGTCGGCATAGACCTCGTGGGCCACGGGCAGGCCAGCCGCCTGGGCGGCAGCGGCCATGTTGGCGTTGGCCACGTAGACCAGCGTGCCAGGTGCCACATCGCGCACGGCCTCGGCTACGGCGGTGGCCAGCGTGACGTCACGCGCGGTCATGTTGTAGAGCGCCCCGTGGGTCTTCACATGATGCAGCGGTACGCCCACGGCACGGGTCACACCGAGCATCGCCCCTACCTGGTACACCGTCAGGGCATAGACTTCGGCGGCAGTCATGGCCATGGCGCGACGGCCAAAGCCCTGCAGGTCCGGCAAACCCGGATGCGCGCCCACGGCCACGCCGGCATTGGCCGCCGCACGCACCGTGGCGAGCATCACATCGGGATCGCCGGCATGGAAGCCGCAGGCAATATTGGCGGACGTGACATGGCGCAGGATCGCTTCGTCATCGCCCATGCGCCAGGCGCCAAAGCTTTCGCCCATGTCGCAGTTGATATCGAGAGTCGGCATCGCTTGGTTTCCTTGTGTTATCGGGGAGAAAGACCGAGCACGCGCGCGGCGTCGGCGGCAATCGCGTGCAAGCGGTCTTCCATGGCCAGCAGTTCGCGCTGCGCAACCTCGGCACTTACGGCGCGAAAACGCAGCGCGGTACCGGGCATGGCCTGCGCCAGCGCCGGCAGGTCGGCGCTGATCACGTAGGCGATCTTTGGATAGCCGCCCACGCTCTGGCGGTCGGCCATCAGCACGATCGGCGCGCCGCCCGGCGGCACCTGCACCGTGCCGAAACTGACCGCTTCGGACACCATCTCGAGCGGTGACGTCAGCGCCAACGCCACGCCGTCGAGGCGGTAGCCCATGCGGTCCGATTGGTTCGAAACCGTAAAGGCGGTCTGCTCGAACGCCTTGCGCGCGGCAGGCGTAAAGCACTCCCACTGCGGACCGGGCACGAAGCGCACCGTGTCGCACGGCTCACTGGCAAGCGCGCCGGCCAGCCGTGGTGCGGTCACAAACGACATCGCGCTCTGCACCATCATGCGGGCCAGCGGCAGCATCTCGCGGTACGGAGACGCCACCGGCAGGCGGTCGCCGGCACGCAGCGCGCGGCCGTCCACGCCGCCGAACTTCGCACGCAGATTGGTACTGCGGCTGCCCAGCACCGCATCCTGGCCAAAGCCACCGCGCACCGCCAGATAGGCCCGCGCGCCGCGCCGGCATGTGCCGAATGCCAGTGGTACGTCATGACGCACCATTACCGCGCAGTGCGTGGGCAGCAGTGCACCGCCCGCGGTCACCACGATGTCGGCGCCCGTCACCGCAACCAGCGTGTCCTGTGCAAAGCGCACGGTCGGACCGTTCAGCGTGATTTCCAGCACGGCGCATTCGGCGTCATTGCCAACCAGTGCATTGGCCAGCCGGTGCGACCACTCATCCATGGCGCCATTGACCGGTACGCCAAAGCGCTGGTAGCCGTAACGCCCGCCGTCCTGCAACACCGACAGCATGCCGGGCCGCTCCACCCGCATCGTGTTCATGGTCGCGGCTCCAGCATGGCGTCGAACTCCGCCGGCGAAACCGGTACGAAACGCAGCCGGTCTCCCAGTTGCAGGCGCGTGGGCGGATTGCGGTCGACATGGAACAGGTTCCACGGCGTGCGCGCGATCACGTTCCAGCCGCCTGGTGACGCGTTCTGATAGATCGACGAGATGCCATTGGCGATCGCCACCGATCCGGCCGGCACCAGCGTGCGCGGCGTGGCACGGCGCGGCACGTTCAGGCGCGGATGCAGGGGACCCGCAAACGGATTCCCCGGCGAGAAAAAGAAGGTGTAGAGCACCAGTGGCGTGGCGCAATGCAGCCGGACAACTTCCGCGGCGTCGATTTCGCAGGCACGCGCCACGTCGTCGAGATCCGGCCCGTACTCGCCGCCATAGCAGGCGGGCACCTCGATCTCGCGGCCGCCGTGGATAACAGCCGGCACGCCGTCGACCAGCAGGCTGCGAATGCGCGCGGATAGCTGCGCGAATGCAGACCCTTGGTCGCGCGGGAACATTTCTGGCCGGAAATGCACGGCAACCGTGGTGAACGCCGGCACCACATCGCGCACACCGTGCGACTGCTGCTGGAGCAACCATTCGGTCACGGCATGCACGGTCTGGCTGACCGTCACGCTGACCTGGTCACCAAGACGGATCTGCAGGCAGCGGTCGCCGACCGGTTCGATACGCCAGTCGGTCAACGTCAGGGTCAGCGGCGGCGCCTCCGGTTGCGCGATAGCCATTACGCGCGCTCCAGCGCGGCGCACGCCGTCACGATACGCTCGCAGGCGGTGCGCAGGCGCTCGTCTGACAGCGCATACGCAAGCCGTACATAGGGCGCCAGCCCGAACGCCGAGCCTGGCACCACTGCTACATGGGCGGCATTGAGCAGGTACATCGCGAAATCGGTATCGGTCTCGATGCGCGCGCCATCTGGCGTGCGCATGCCGAGCGCAGCACTGCAATCGGCATAGAGATAGAACGCCGCGGGCGGACGGCGCATGGTCAATACCGGCGCGGCATCGGCCAGCACCGACAGCGCGAGATCGCGACGCACCCGCAGCCGGGCACGCCAGCCGTCCAGGAAATCCTGCGGACCATCGAGCGCGGCCACCGCGCCAGCCTGGCTGATCGCACTTGGATTGCTGGTGCTCTGCGACTGCAGCAGCGCCATGGCCTTGATCAGCCATGCCGGGCCCGCCGCATAGCCAAGCCGCCAGCCCGTCATCGCGTAGGCCTTCGAGACGCCGTTTACGGTCAGCGTGCGACCGAACATCTCCGGAGCAGCCTGCGCAAACGACACGAACTCGCCGTCGAACACGATCTCTTCATAGATCTCGTCGGACAGCACGAGCACCTCGGGGTAGTCCTGCAGCACTTCGGCCAGCGCGCGCAGTTCGTCGGCCGAATACAGCGCCCCCGACGGGTTGCACGGGGAATTGAGCATCAGCCAGCGCGTGCGCGGTGTCAGCGCAGCACGCAGCGCGGCCGGTGTGAGCTTGAAGTCGTCGGCCGGCGTGGCCGTGACCAGCACCGGGGTGCCGCCCGCGATATGGACCATATCGCTGTAAGAGACCCAGTACGGGGCCGTAACCACGACTTCGTCGCCAGCATCGACGGTGGCCAGCAGCGCATTGAACAGCATCTGCTTGGCGCCGGTGCCGGCGATGATCTGTGCATCGTCGTAGTGCAAGCCGTTGTCGCGTGCCAGTTTTCGTGCAATCGCCGCCTTAAGTTGGGGCGTGCCTGCCACGCTCGTATAGCGCGTCTGCCCAGCCGTCATGGCGTGGATTGCGGCCAGCTGGATATGGGCGGGCGTATCGAAATCGAGCTCGCCTTCGGACAGGCTGATGACCGGCTGGCCCGCGTCGGCAAGCCGTCTGGCGGCTTCAGACATGGCGCCGGTCGCGGAAGGACGCGCCATGGCAAGGCGCTGGGAGAGTCGGGGTGCGGCAGAAGTAGTCGGCATGAAAATCGCGTGTGTTCCATGACGGCATTCCGAGTGAATGCCATTGGTATACCACTGGCATTCAAGCAAACCCCGTGCCATACTTCGCCGCATGACGAAAAAAACCAATCTTGCCTATTCAGGGTCCGCCGTGGAGACAGAGGCGCTACCGGACGACGAGTTGCCGAAGGAACGCGCGCTTGGCAACGTCGCGTACGAGGCCGTGCTCGACCTGCTGGTCTCTGGTGAACTCCATCCCGGAGACCCGATCCAGGAACGGGCGCTCGCCGTGCAACTGGGCTTTTCGCGCACGCCGCTACGCGAGGCCCTGCATCGCCTCGAAGGCGAACGGCTGCTCGAGCGCGGCGCGAACAGCCGTCTTTTCGTCCGGCAGGTAACGGTGCAGGAAATCCTGGAAGCGCTGCATGTGCGCCGCCTGCTGGAACCCGACGCCGCGGCACGCGCCGCCGGACAAATTCCCAAGGCCGAACTGGCAAGGTTGCGTCAGCGCGTCGAGGAATTGCTTGAGCATAACGAGCCCGGGAATCCGGAACATCAGGTGCTCGACGCCGATCTGCACGGCGTGATCTGCAAATACTGCGACAACGAGATGCTGGCCGGCATCATTGCCGAGGTCCGACGCAAGACACGCATGTTCTCGCTCAAGCGGCTCGATCGGCGCCTTGGGCCGGTGTGCCATGAACACCTGGACATGCTCAGCGCCCTGGAGCGCGGCGACGGCGCCGAAGCGGCCGCGCGCACCGCCGAGCATATCGACAATATCCGCGCCTCCATTCTGGAGAAGCTGGCGCGCTGGTGACATACACTGACGCGCCGACTGCCCTGACAGGGAGCTCCTGCCCGATCAGATGCCTCCCACGCTGAACTCGGCGCCAGAATAGGCGCCCTGGAATGAACGGATTTCGCGTGCGCCGGTGTACTGCACGATATTGTTGCGCAGTGCGTCGTAGTTGCCGCCGGTACGCGAGTACGCATACGCGGATCCGATTCGCATAACCGTGGCACTGCCCGCACCGCTCACACTGGAAGGGTAATAGCCACTCAGCAATACCGCGGCGATCGGCGTCCCCGCATTCTCCACGATCCAGTTGACGGGTTCGTATGACGCGAGTGCAAGCACGATCGGACGGCCACCTGAACGCACCGCCACGCGTACATCGCGCTTGACATGCGAGCCGGCCTGCCGGCCGGCATCGCCCTTGCCCTCATAGACACCGACAATATGCACTTGCGCGTTGGGCGGTACGCCGGCCAAGCCAGGCAAGGCGACCGTGGGGCCTCCAATGCCAGTAGACGGAATCGAGGTTGCCGCGAGCGAGGCCTTTTCAGCATCGATCATCTGCTGCAATTTGCGCAACTGCTGCTGCAAGGCATACTCGCTCACTACCTTGTGCAGGTCTGCCACTTCCCCGCTTGGCGTGACCTGATCACCAATCCACGCGTCGGCCCCGCGCATCAGGAATCCGTTGCGCCGTCCGAGGCCACGCACGTAGCTGACTGCAGGCTCCGTGTCGACTGGCGTTACCGTCTGCGCATCGACATCGAGCGACCATAGCTTGCGCTGGCCTCCATCTGTCGACACCAGCAGCAGATGCGTTTCGTCGAGCTTGGCCAATGCCTGGTGGAAATATGGGGCCGTGCGCCACTTACCCACGTCCCCCGTCTTCAGATCCAGCCAGCCTATGTCCCCCGCCGACGGATAGACGAGCAGCTTGCCTGCCCGCATCGGCACGGCTTCGGAAGTCGGACTGCCGCCGCTGTTGCGGTCGATGGAAATCTTTCGTATCACAGTCGCCTGAATACCTTCGGGTGTGCGTGCGTGCTCCGCCACGCTCCAGCTTGCAGCGGAACCCACCAGAACCCGCACCGGATTATCTTCAAGCGTAATGCCAAGGGCGCTACGGCCGGCCAGCGGATGCGGTTCAACCGACCCCGACACGCCGTCACCAAGCATCAGTTCACCGGAGCGAAGCGAGAGCAGGACGCTTTGCAGTGGCGCGAGCCAGTCCACCAGCCGGCCTCCCTCGGCAAACTCCCAGAGCCGACCACCTGTTTCAGCATCCAGGAACGTGAGTCCCTGCTGCTGCGCCCCGGTGGCAATTACCCGGCCATTCGGTGAGATGGCATCGCTGCCATAGGACCTGCGCGGAAGCGTGGCGATGATTTGCCCCTCCGGAAACGCCATGAGAACGCCTTCGCCAGACGAATCGCGCAGCACACCCACACCAGCCCGGGAAGCCACCACGGCAGACTCGACATACTTGAGTTTGCCACCGGCGACGAGACGTGCCTGCCCCAGCGGCCTGGCTGGCCGCAATGGCGGCAATGCCAGTAGTGCGCCAACCGTGCGCATACCGTAGAACGCCTGCAGTGACGCGTCCTGTTCCTGGAAACAGGCAACATCCAACGTCTTGGCCCGAACGGACGCGACACTGTCGAAACGGCCTATCTGCACATTCTTCGCGCAATTCAAGGCGCGCAACTTCATCCGTGCATCAATCTGGGCCAGCAAGGCTTTTGCTGCCTGCGAATCGCCTGCGGTAAGTGTCTGCAGACGCTCCTGGACGATACGAACCTCGGGCACCACCGGATATGCGGCGTTGATCTTGTCCGGCACGGACATGATGGCTTCCTGAACGCGCGTGCATCCCGACGCCATGACGCAAACCGCCATGACCGCCAGCAGACTTCTCCCCTTCATGCATTCCCCTCGTTCTTTTTTTGTTTCTTCGGCGTGTGCCCGGCTACTGGGACTTCAATGGACCTGCCAACGACGATGCGACCGTACCAGACAGGTGATCCTTGCGTCCCGCCCTTGTAGTGGGGTATGTAGCAACAATGCGACGAAGCTTTGCTCGAATCGATCAGGCAGTCTCAACGGTTGCCTGATTGCCCGCTTGACTCAGTTGCGTACCGCAACTATATTGGTTGCGGTACGCAACTTACAGGCTTGAGGGCAATCATGGATCTCGTGGACATTCCCGGCACCTCCCGGGATACAACCATTCTCGAACTGCGTGATTTCTCGCGCAAACTGGTCCGTGAACTTGGCTTTATGCGGGCAACCCTGGCGGAAAGCGACCTCGCGCCTTCGGCAGTCCATGCCGTGCTGGAAATCGGCATGGCACCCGGTATCAGTGCAAAGGATCTGGGAAAGACGCTGCGGCTCGACAAATCGAATACCAGCCGGCAAGTCGCCAAGCTGGAATCCGATGGCCTGGTTGAGCGCCGTACTTCCTCCGAAGACAACCGCTTGTCCGAGTTGTACCTGACCGCGGAAGGCCAGAAGCTTCGCAAGAGAATCGACCGCTTCGCTACCGATCAGGTTTCGAATGCGCTGCGGCGCATGGTCCCCGCCGATCAGCAGACGCTACTGCGCTCGCTGGCGCTGTATGCCGATGCGCTGTCCCGGGATAACGACGGCAAGCCCTCCTCGGCAGAAAACGAACCCATGCCGATTGTCGAAGGCTATCAGCCGGGTTGCATTGGCGATGTGGCAAGCCTTCATGCGCGCTTCTATTCGGAACACTGGGGCTTCGGCGCTTACTTCGAGAAGAAAGTTGCGACGGAGCTGGCCGACTTTGCCGCGTCCTTACCGTCAACAGGCAAGGCGCTCTGGTTGTACGTCGAGAACGGCCGCGCACTGGCGTCCCTGGCGATCGATGGAGACCATGAGACAGGCATCGCACACCTGCGCTGGTTTATCGTGGACGACTCGTTGCGCGGCACCGGTATTGGCCGGCGCCTGATGTCACGAGCGATGCAGTTTGTCGACCTTCACTTCGTTGAGACCTATCTGTGGACCTTCAAAGGCCTGGATTCGGCGCGTCATCTGTATGAGGCCTTCGGCTTCACTCTGGACTCGGAAGCCGAAGGCGATCAATGGGGAACCAGGGTCGTTGAACAACGGTTTGTCCGCCGCCGATAGGTCTGGAATGCGGCAGCCCGGATCGACTAACATATAGGACTTTTGCGATCCCAGCTGTCCGCTCCGTACCATGGCCCGTATCAAGCTCGACCTGCCCGTCGACCAGTTCTGCTATTCCACCCATCTGACCGTTCGCGTCACGGACATCAACGGGGCCAACCACCTGGCCAACGATTCGATGATCTCGATGATCTCGGAGGCGCGCGCCCGTTTTCTATTTCAATACGGCAGCGAAGGCGACCAGATCAACGGCGCCGGCATCATCGTCACCGACCTGGCGACGATGTACCGCAACGAAGCCCATGCGCGCGACCAGTTGCTGTTTGAAGTAGGCGTGATGGATTTCAACAAATACGGTGGCGACATCATTTTCCGCATTACCCGGCCGCAGGACGGTGCGTTGATTGCCATGGCCAAATCGGGCTTCGTGTTCTTCGACTACGCCAGCAAGCGCGTGATACCCATGCCGGATGGATTCGCGGCACGGTTTCCGAAGATCAACTGGATCGAGTGAATGCAGCGCTAGCGGCGGCTTCCCCAGAATTGCTCCGCAAATGCGGCGCCGGCCTGAAGGAAGCTCGACAAACCGGACTCGTCCACCTTGCCCTGTTTGTCGTACATCACCGAATCCGTCAGCTTCGAGAACGTGGTTTCACCACGCGCATTGCTGTTCTTGATACCTTCGAAAAACTGATCGACGGTGATGCCCTGCTTTTCGGTGCCGCCGAACTGGGCAAACAGTTCCCGCGCCTTGTCTTCCGCGACGGACGCCTTGGCCAGCAGGTCGACAAATTCGTCCTGGCTCAGTTGCGCGTCACCATTCAAGTCACCCTTCACCATGAACTGCGGCGCCCATGCTTCGGACAACGGCATGGCCGACTTCAAGTGACCTTCCCTGATATCGCTGCTCAAGGTGTTGGTTGCTGGTTGGGCCGCACTGTATGCACTGGCGCTAGCTGAATTTCCGACTGTTGTCATGATCGCTCCTGAATGGAAGAGAGATCACTCTTACGGAAGCGGCCGACTGGCACTTGAGTGTCGAATTGTATCTGGGCAAGGCTGACAATACGGCCAGAACAGCCAATACGGCCAATGCCGCATCACCCGCGCAGCGCCGTGGCAGCCTGATGGATGGCGCGGCGAATCCGCGGGAACGTGCCGCACCGGCAGGAAATCTCCTTCATTGCCTGATCGATATCCAGGTCGCTCGGCGACCTGTTTGCTTGCAGCAGCGCTGCCGCCGCAATCAACTGCGCGCTCTGGCAATAGCCGCATTGCACCACGTCGCAATCGATCCACGCCTTGCGCAATGCGTCGGCGACCTTGCCTTGCAACCCCTCGATGGTCGTCACAGACGCGCCGCGCAATTTGCTGACGGGTTCCTGGCAGGTTGTCTGGGGGTGATTTCCCACCAGCACCGTGCAGGCGCCGCAGTACTTGATGCCGCATCCGAATTTGGTACCGGTCAGTCCCAGCTCGCAGCGCAGCACCCACAGCAGCGGAGTCTCCGGCGCCGATTGCACGGTCACGGTCTTGCCGTTTACAGTGATTTGCACCATTTGCACCACCTGTCGCCCTCCCATAGGGCCTCGTCTTCGGGCAACTTCGGCGGCGCCACCAAGGGCAACGAGCGCACGCGGTCTTTCGCCTCTTTCCCCTTCAGCGCGAATACCGCATTGGCCAGCGCGGGCGCTATTGGCGGCGTGCCCGCCTCGCCAACGCCATGGGGTACTTTTTCACGGCTTTCCATGACGTGGGTGCGGATATCGGGGCAGTTTTCCATGTCGATCAGCGGCACCTCGCTGAAGTAGTGCTGCTGCACCTGGCCATTGCGAATGGTGATGGCTTGCTGCATGGCCGCTGACAAGCCAAACACGATGCCGCTTTCCATTTGCTGCTTCACCAGATCCGGATTGACCGCGATTCCGCAATCGATGACACAGAACACGCGCGTCACCCGATAGCCATCGGTCGAATCCTTGCGCACCTCGGCCACTTGGGCTACCACGCTGCCGAAACACTCGTGCATGGCCATGCCGCGCCCGAACTCGGTGCCCGATGCATCTTTCCACTTCAGTGGCTTTTTCCAGCCGGCGAACTCGACCAGCTTGTGCAACACGGCGGCATGCCGTGCGTGCTCCGGCTTCTTCAGCATGCCCAGGCGAAACTCGATCGGATCCTTGCCGGCTGCCGCCGCCATTTCATCCAGGAATGATTCAACGAAAAACGCCTGGTGTGAATGCCCCACCGAGCGCCAGTATCCAATGGGAATCGGCAGATCGACGCGGCTGTGGCGGATCATGATGTTCGGGCACTCATAAGCCTGGTCGAATCCGCCTTCGCCCATCGTCCCGTCCGGCAAATGGCGCGCGATAATCTCTGGCACGCCGTAGCTGCGCGGTAGCACCTGTTCAGTGACAGACTGGCTGGCCGTTACGGCCGACCATGCCGACAGGTTGCCATCGGCGTCGAGTGCACCGCTGAATCTTGCGACACATGCGGGCCGGTAGAAGTCATGCGTCATGTCCTCGGGACGAGACCAGATGGTCTGCACTGCCCGGCCTTCCATCTGTGCGGCTATGGCTGCGGCCTGCGCAACATAATCGGCCTCGAGCCGCCTGCCGAAGCCGCCGCCAGGAAACCGCTCGTGAATGGTCACCTGGTCATGCCCGAAGTTCAGTGCCTCGGCAACGGCGCGGCGTGCCACCTGGGGGACCTGCGTCGATACCCAGACCGTTGCATGTTGTTTCTCGACCAATACAGTGCAATTGATCGGCTCCAACGCGCCATGCGCGAGGTACGGCACCTCGTACTGCATATGCAAGACCTTGCCGTGCTTCAGAGCGGCTTCCGCATTGCCGACCTCGTGCAGTTTGCTGTTACCGGTGTCGTCGAGCGCTTGCGTCAATGTCTTCATGACATCGGCGGTATTGAGCTTGGCGGCCGGGCCGTGGTCCCACTCCACGCGTACATCGCACAGTGCGCGCATCGCGATAAACGGGTTGTCGGCAATTGCCGCAATGCCTCCGGTGCCGCCGTTGTAGCCATCCACCGGAACCCATTTGTGCACGCCCGGCACACTCTTTAGCTTCACGTCGTGGGACTTGAGCCGTCCTCCAAGCGTGGGACACATCAACACGCTCGCGTAGAGCAGTTCGAGTGGCCGGCCAGTGCCGACATCGCGCGCCAGTTCCGCTTTTACAACATCGATACCGAAACGCAGGCTGCCATTGAGCTTGCCCGGCGCCTCGATGCGATGCAGGCTGCGGCCGATCAAGGTGTAGGTGGAAGGGTCCTTCAACGTTGGCCGCGACGGATGCGAAAGTTTGCTTGCCTGTGTCACCAACTGGCCGAACGTTGCCGTCCTGCCCGAAAACGCATGCAGCACGGTGCCCGCCTTGACCACGCATTCCTCCACCGGCACCGACCATTGGCGCGCCGCGGCGGTGCATAGCATCTCGCGCGCCGATGCACCGGCATGCCGCATCGGCTCCCATAAATCGACAATGCTGGTGGAGCCGCCGGTGACCATCGAACCGATGTAGCGTGAGGCCTTGTACAGGACGTCTCGGACAAGCCGCACGTGATCGCGCTGGTCGTCGGGCCGGTATGGCAATCCGGCGCCGAGATTGTCGCGATTAATGTAGATGGCGTCGATGGGCGCCTGCATTACGCGCACCTTCGACCAGTCGGCGCCGAGCTCCTCGGCCAGTAGCATGGCCGCGCCGGTATGGATGCCCTGCCCCATCTCGGACTTGCTCATGACCACGGTGACGCTGTCATCGGTGCCGATGATTACCCAGCCGTTCAACGGCACGTGGTCTGCAGCGGCCTTCAGAACGTCGCTGCCGTCGAGACGATCGTCAGGACGAAGGGCCAGCCAGCCAACGACCAGCGCGCCACCGGCTGCCCCCGCACTACCAAGGAGAAATGATCTGCGACTCAGCATGACCAGAATCAGTGCTCCGCGCTCGACCCCGCACCCCCGCTTTGCCTGCAAATGTCGCCGATTTGCAAATCGGCATGACTGCGGCTTTTGATCACCTATATTAGGTGATGCCTGCGATAACCGCGAGCCACTGTGCCACGCGCCCCACAAATCCGGCGTGAATCAATTCTCATGACAATCAGTTTGAAATAGGAATGCAGACGCGACGGGGAGGTTGACGATGCTTGCGGAAAACGTTCGGCCCCCTGCCTCGGCAGCCCCTGCAACCGCGCCGGCTTCGGCCAAGGATGCCGCAGGTTCTACCGCTACTCGCGTCGAGCTGTATACGCAGGAGCCGATGGTCAACTGGCTGAGTCCGGTCCAGCTACTGATGACGGCACTGCGCGTAACGGCGGCCCGCACAATTGGCGCTTTCGCGGATGCACGCGCGGTACAGGCCGCGCTGAATCCGGCCAGCGCGAATCCGGCCATTAACGTCCCGGCGGATGCGGACGGCAGCGTATGGGTGGACTACCTGGCCGATACCGGCGACGGCTGGCACTCGACCTACTCCATGGCGCTATGTGCCAGCCAGGCGGTGCGTCTGCAAGCGAAAGCGCAAGACCTTACGCTGCCACGCGCCAGTGTGTTGCTGCTCGGCGGCGACCAGGTCTACCCCACGCCGGCCGACCAGGGATACCGCACCCGTTTCGTCGATCCGTTCCGCGCGGCATTTCCGGCGCCGGTGGACACCGAGCCGTCGGCCAACAGCGAGACGCCAATCGAAATACCGGACGCGCCGTTGATGGTGGCCACCCCCGGCAATCACGACTGGTACGACGGGCTGCGTGGCTTTGCGCAGCTGTTCTGTTCCGGCGAGCCATTGGGGGTCTGGCGCACGGCGCAACGCACGAGCTATTACGTCTTGAAGTTGCCGCACGGCTGGTGGATCTGGGGCCTGGACCTGCAACTCGATTCCGAGATGGACCGCCGGCAATACGAGTACTTCATGGCCATGCACGCGCAGTTGTCGCCCGACGATCGCGTGGTGCTGTGCACGCCCGAACCAAGCTGGATCGACGAGATGGAACGGCTGTCACGCGCTGCGCGACGGCCGCACATCATGGAGACCAGGACGCCGCGCTTCCGCAGCCTCAGCAAGATCGAGCAATTGCTTGGCGAGCATCTTGCCGTGGTACTGGCCGGCGACAATCACCACTACGTTCGCTACACGCCGTTGCCAGGTACCAAGGGCCCCCAACGCATGACCTGCGGTGGCGGTGGTGCATTCCTGCATGGCACGCATCAGTTGCCCACCTCGCCACCGGCCATCGCCATTGGCCGCAACAAGCAGCACTATGCCATGGCCGGCGAGCCGTATCCCGATATGGCCACCTCGCGCCGATTGCGCAACCGCGCCTGGCAATTGCCAATCCGCAATGTGGGCCTGTGCGCGTTGTTCGCGGCGCTCTACTTCCTGTTCGGCTGGATCCTGCAGAGTGCGAGCTGGGCATCCGCACCGGTGGACGGCCAGCGCAGCATCATCGATGCCTTGGCGGCGCGCACCATGACGCCCGGTCATGTTGGCGGAGCGGTTTGCGCGCTTTGGCACGTGATGTCGAACAGCCCGGCCTCGGTGTTTATCGCCATCGCGATACCGGCACTCTTTGCCGCATTGTCGATCCGGGGCTTTCCGCGCGCCCTCTCCATACCCGGACTGGTCGGTGCACTGCATGGACTTCTGCATGTGGCGCTGGCGGTTGCACTGTTCTGGGCCCTGGCTCGCCTCAACGTGCATGTCATTGGCCTGGGCACCGACGATGCGCTATTGCTGCCGTTGTTGCTGATCGAAACCTTGCTGGTGGGCGGCATTCTCGGTGGCCTGCTGTTTGGCATATGGATGGTGCTGGCCAACCGCTTCTGGGGTCTGCATGCGGAGGAAGTGTTCTCGTCGCAGGCCATTGCCGACTACAAGTGTTTCCTGCGCATGCGCATCGATGCAGAGGCGCTGACCATCTATCCGCTCAAGCTGGAAAAGGTATGTCGGCGCTGGAAGCTGGGCAAGGGCGTGAAGAAGCGCGCCAGACTGCTGCGCACGTGGCGACTGGTTGCCAGCACCGCATCGCGCGGACCCCGCTTCGTCCCGACGGCCGGGCAACCAGTACCGCCAGACTCGATGCAGTTGATCGAACCGCCCATCGTCATCCCGCGCAATGGAGCGCATCCATGAAGCGCACGCCGGCGTTTGACGCAATCGTGATCGGCAGCGGCTTTGGTGGCGCCGTGGCCGCGTGCCGGCTGGCACAGGCCGGGCAACGCGTGCTGGTGCTGGAACGAGGCCGGCGCTGGATGCCCCATACCTACCCGCGCGATGACGACGATCCGTGGCTCTGGAGCCAGAAGCGTCCGCAACGCTTCAACGGCTGGGCCGATATCCGTACGTTTTCCGATGTTTGGGTGATTGCCGGCGCCGGGGTGGGTGGCGGCTCGCTGATCTATGCCAACGTGTCGGTCGAGGCGCCGCCAGAAACGTTTGCGCAGGGCTGGCCGGACGACATCACGTATGCGGGCCTCAAGGATTACTACGACACGGTCGGCGCCATGCTCTCGGTCGCGACCGTACCCGAAGAGCAGATGAGCGAACGTGCCCGGCTCGTGCGCGACGCCGCCCAGGCATGCGGTTGGGGCGACCGCTTCCGCATGCTACCGCTGGCGGTCAGTTTCTCCCCTGACTGGCGGCCGGATCTGCCGAACGCGCGCGAGGACGGGCGTTCGGTGCGATTCCTGAACGCACACGGCAAATGGCAAGGAACCTGCGTCCATTGCGGCAATTGCGATGTCGGTTGCCAGGTGTCGGCCAGGAACACGCTCGATCTCAACTACCTCGCGGTGGCGCAGCGCCATGGCGCCGAGATCTGGCCCTTGCATCTGGTCCAGAAAATTGGACCTTCGGCGCAAGGCTGGCGCGTGACCTTCGACGAGATCCAGCCCAGTTTTGGACGACGCGTACCGGGCGAAGTCACTGGCACACGCGTGATACTGGCTGCGGGCTCCATCGGCAGCACCGAACTGCTGCTGCGCTGCAGGGACGAACATCGCACACTGCCCGCGCTGTCGCGTCACCTGGGACACCATTGGGCACACAACGGCGATTTCGTCACGCCAGCCTTCTATGAGAAACGGCGCGTATCGCCGGCGCACGGCGTCACCATCTCGGCCGTGATCGACCTGCTGAATCACCGCGGTCCCAATGGCCAGTCACTGTTCGTGGAAGACGGTGGCATTCCGAACATCGCCCGCAACTACATTCGCCGCCAGATCCAGCGCATGCCTCGCGGCAAGCTGCGCGCGTTATGGAAGGAAATCGGTGGACTCATCGACGATGGCGACCCGCTCGAAACCATGATGCCGTGGTTCGGCCAGGGCGTAGACCCGGGCGACGGCCAGCTTCTGCTATGCCGCAAATGGTATGCGCCGTGGCGCCACACCCTCGAACTCAACTGGTCGTACAAACAGTCGGTGCCCGTCATCGAAGCCATGATCGAGGCCCACCGGCGGCTATCGGAAGCTACCGGCGGCGATCCATGGGTGCCCCCGACCTGGAGGCTGCTGCATAACCTGATCACCCCGCATCCATTGGGAGGATGCCGGATGGGCAAGTCGGTAGAAGACGGCGTGGTGGACTCGCATGGCCGGGTATTTGGCTACCCCGGCCTCTACGTCATGGACGGCGCCGTCGTACCGCGCGCGCTGGGCCTGAATCCGTCTCGCACCATCGCCGCACTGGCGGAACGCAATGTGGCGCTGCTGCTGGGGGAGGCGGCATAGGAAAGGGCTTAGGAAAGGTCAGGAAACCAGATAAATGCACCATAAGTCACCCATTACGTGATCTATCGCCGACGCTCGTGGCTGCTTGGTGTCGCCGCAGGTATCCTGTCCATCCCAACGATCATCACCGGCCTCGGTGACCGGATGCGGATGACGAAGACAACGCCATACCCGAAACGCGACGGTTCTCATCCTTGGCGGTGCTGGCTGCTGGCGTGCTGTGGCATGTTGCTGGTGACTGGCTGCAACCTGCCGCCGCGTGGCGAGCTAACGCAGACGGCGACGCTTGCACCTGAAGCCACCGCGGCCACGCCGCTCGGTCAGTCGATTGCCCGGGAGACCGCCAAGTCCCCTAACCATACCGGCATCGATCCACTACCTGACCCGCTCGATTCCTTCGCCGCGCGCGTCGACCTGATCCGCGCCGCGCAACGCACGCTCGACGTGCAGTACTACATCTGGCGCAACGACCTCACCGGTAACCTGCTGCTCAAGGAATTGCGCGATGCCGCCGATCGTGGCGTGCGCGTCCGGCTTTTGCTCGATGACAACGGAGCACCGTCGTCGCTCGACAGCACGTTGCGCTCGCTGGCCTCGCACAAAAATATCGAGGTTCGCCTGTTCAATCCATTCGTGGTGCGCTGGCCGAAGCAGCTTGGCTTCCTGACTGATTTCCGGCGCTTGAACCGCAGGATGCATAACAAATCGCTGACCGCCGATGGCGTGGCATCGATCGTGGGCGGTCGCAATATCGGCGACGAATATTTTGGGGCGACTGACGGCGTGGTGTTTGCCGATCTGGATGTGCTGGCCATCGGACCTGCCGCGCGCGCCATCGCGCTGGATTTCGACCGGTATTGGGCCAGCCGGTCGGCCTACCCCGTGGAACTGCTGGTGACCACGGCGCCCGAGGATTCAATCGACGAACCGCTGCGGCAAATGTTGCGCGACCCTGCCAGCCAGAAGTACGTGCAGGCATTGGAAAAGGTCACCGATGTCGATCGGCTGCTGCGCGGTGACCTGCCACTGCTTTGGGCGAACACCACGCTTGTCAGCGATGATCCAGCCAAGATTCTCGGCAAGGCCGATCCGGACCAGCTGATCTTCTCGCAACTGCGTACGGTCCTTGGCAACCCCGAGCGCGAACTGGACCTGGTTTCACCGTACTTCGTGCCCGGTGCCGCCGGCACCGAGTTTTTCGGCCAACTCGTGTCCAGCGGCGTAAAGGTACGGATCCTGACGAATTCGCTCGAAGCCACCGACGTGCTACCCGTCCATTCCGGCTACGCCAGGCGACGCCCCGAGTTGCTCGATGCCGGCGTCTCGCTCTTTGAATTGCGCCGTGCGGCAGGCCAAACCGCGCAGAAGTACTACAGCGTCGGAATGTTCGGCAGTTCCGGCTCCAGCCTGCATGCCAAGACCTTTTCGATCGATACCAAGCGCGTGTTCGTGGGCTCGCTGAACTTCGACCCACGTTCGGCCAACCTGAACACCGAACTCGGCTTCATTATCGATAGCCCGGAACTGGCCGCGCGCATTGAAGCAGCGCTGTGGGACCTGGCACCGAAACTCGCCTATGAAGTGCGCCTGGACAGTAACCACCGTCTTTACTGGCTCAGGCAAACCAGCGACCAGCCGATTCGCTATGACACCGAACCCAACTCGACCTGGTATCAGCGCGCGGCTGTTTTTGTTCTCTCGATACTCCCGATCGAGTGGCTGCTTTGAGCGTGGTTGCTGGATCCCCCAGGCATTCAGCGCTCAACTGCCCCTGATAATCGCCGAGCCCAGCATCAGCACCTCGTCGAAATGCGTCACCAGTCCGAAACTGAGCAGAAACATCGCCGTATTGAACAATGCCTCGTACCGTCGGGAAAGGCTTAGTATCGGGGCCGCAATCAAGTGGCGGCATGGGGTCAGGTTAAGTAGCAGGCAAAGCGCAATGCCGATCACCGCCCCACCGAGAATGTCGGTCGGGTGGTGCAGGCCCACATACACACGTGACAGGCATATGCCGAAAAACGTGTAGCAAAGGGCGACGATACCCACCCGCCACGACGCTACCGTCGCGCCTGTGGCAACGGCGAACCAGAGCATGGCGTGATCGCTGGGAAACGCGCTCCAGGTGCGAATCCGGTCTTCCGAGGACATCGGAAAATGCAGGCCCAGCGCCGGATTGGCAAAAGGCCGCAGACGAAACGGTATCAAATGAGCAAGCAGGCGCCCGACGGCCAATGCAAGCAAAGCGGCCACGATGGTGGTGACAATGATTTCCCGATTGCGCTCGCGGCTTCTGACGTCGGTTTCGCGAAACCAGAGCCACCATAGCAGCGCCACCAGTGGCACACCGCGTAGCAGATAGAACTGGGTCATGGCCATCGCCATGCGATCGACGAACTCCGAGCGGAATGCAAACTGGTTGAGAAAGTGCAATACGCTGTCGTCGAATCGGTTCATGTCCCCTCTTTATATTTCGCTTCTTGCCAACTCCGGGCAAGGCGTTCCGCAGGCCTTGGAGTATAGGAACACGGGCGCCGGACGACCATGCCTGGCGGACGACCATGTTGGAACACGCACACTGCTTAATCCAGGCTTAATCTTTTGAGTCAACCATGAATCACGTTCCCGGCGCCGGCGCCCCCATCACGCGCGCGTGAATGCCCTGGCAATGACGCACCAGATTCGGGCGAGACAGCACGTATTGCCGCAATGGTGTGTCAATCTTGTAGTAAAAGATATTCGCAACAAACCCGTAGATTGCGGCATCGATCGATGCGGGTTGCGCGCCGAACACGTATCCCGTTTCGCCGATCAGGTCGGCCACGACGCGCAAGTCCGCAATGCCTCGCTCATAGACCTGCTCCGGGGCATAACGCCCAATCCCCTGGAAGTGATATCGCTGGCGGTTGTACTCCCGCGCGCCTTCCAGCGTTTCGAGTGTGATGTCGGGATGGGTTGCACGCAGGGCGTCGCGAAAAGCTGGCCAGAATCGGTCGTCGCGCCAGCGCGAATAGCTCATCGGCCAATAAAGGTCGTCAAGCGTACGGCGTACCAGCAGATCGAGATTCCTTTGCCCGACCGAGAGACCTTTGTCCAGCGTCAGGTCATAGCGCCCGGTCAGGTAGGCCATGATGGCGTCGCTGTCGCCAACTGATTTGTCGCCATCCGTCAGATAAGGCAGTTGGCCTCTTGGTGCCTGGGAGGTGTCCAGGACATGGCAATGCTCGAACTCCAGCCCGCATAACCGCATGAATGCGAACACCTTGAGACCGAACGGATTGTTGTCGGCTACGCCAAAAAGATCGGGATAGGAATAGAGCTTGAGCATGGCATCGAACTCCCAGGACTTCGTCGTGAATCGATTCTCCTCGCTATTCTGGAAGAAAGTGTAATTTCAAAGCGACAGTTGATTTCACGACGGTAATGGTTTTCATGGTCGTTCACTGCTACACTCCGGCCCCATCTGAAACCAATAACAGAGAACTACTTCATGGCCGCAAACAAGATCGCCACCGCCAAGCGCGTAACGAAGAAAATCGCAGTGCCTGCAAAGAAGGCCAGCGTCCTGGATCGCGAGGCCAAGGCCGCGCAGAAGCAACTGGACAAGCTGCGCGCAGAACTCGCCAAGCAGGCAGCGGCCGGCAAGAAGGCCATCATCAAGGCACGTGCCGAACTGAAGAAGCTGAAGGATACGGCCCGCGCTGCGCTGGCTGCAGAAAAGGCAGCTGCCAAGGCCAAGCCGGCAGCCAAGGCCAAGGCTGCAACGAAGCCCGCCACGAAGCGCGCTGTCGCGCCGAAGGCTGCGCCCAAGGCCGCCAAGACCGTAAAGGCTGTGAAGGCCGTGAAGGCTCCCAAGGCAGCCAAGCCGGCAGTCGCCGCCAAGCCTGTCAAGGCTGTCAAGCCGGTGAAGGCCGCTGCTGCACCGAAGGCTGCAGCCAAGCCGGCCGCAAAGGTTCGTCGCGTGAAGGCCGCCGCTCCGGCCACGCCGGCACCGGCAGCGCCCGTGGCCGCTACCGCAGTCTAAAGACTCGCTGGAATAAGAAAGGGGCAGCTTCGGCTGCCCCTTTTTTTCGTTCGTGCGTCGGGTTTATTACTGCGGATACGGAAAGCGAATATCGAACTCGGTGAACTCGTGCTCGACCGAACTGCAAGAAATGGTCGCGCCCCAGCTCTGCAGCACGTCCTTGCAGAAAGCCAGGCCGATGCCGGTGCCGCGATGCGCCGGGTATGAGAAGAACGGCTGGAACATCCGGGCCAGTACGTGCGGGGGCACCCCAGTTGCGGTGTCGCGGAACAGGACATGAATGGCATTCCGCCTGACTTCGCACCGAATCTGGATATCTCCCTTGCTTGCACGCCTGATCGCTTCCAGCGCATTCTTGGTCAGGTTGGTAATGACCAGTTCGAACAGCTGGGCATTCCCCATGACGTAAGCCGGCTCCGGCGCATCGATCGAGACGATCTCGTGCCCCAGGGGGCCGAAAGGGAATCTGCCAATACACTCGCGGATCGAGTGGCCGACGTCGAAAAGATCCTGTTTGGCGGAGTTTGGATCCTTGGAATTGGCCACCAGCAGTTCGATGCTGTTGCTAACGTGGGCAATATCTGACTGAATCCGCGCCACGGCATCGAGCAGGGCCTCGCGTTGTGGCGCGTCGCTGGCAAGCACCATGGGCAGCCGCGCCGTGAGGCCATTCGCGGTCATCGAGAGGCTGGTCAACGGCGTGCGCAACTCGTGTGCAACCGTGGCCAGCGCCACGGCCATGCCGCGCCGCTTCTGCTCCACCAGTATCTGGCGATCGAGCTTGATCACGATCAGCACCGCGATCACGAACGCCAGGATCGGCAACTGCAACAGCACCGGCTCCCAGGGGATGCCCGCCATCGAGTGCCCGGCCACCAGGAACATGGCAACCGCCGCCACGGCGCCCGACAGCAGCGCGAAGGTCGCGAAAGCAACGCTGAAGTGGTACAGGATCACCACCGCAATAATCACCGATTCGGCCCATACCAGCGAACCGTGATTCTCCAGGTACAAGAAGATAAAGGCGAACGGCATGCCCACGGTAATGGCAAACAGCGCGTAGGCCGGCAGCCAGCGTTTCTGCGAGAACACCGATGCAAACAACAGCGGTGCAAACAGCACGGTGCAGACCAGCCGCAGCCAGATATTTTCATATGGCTGCGGAAAAACGTAGGACCAGATGACATAGTAGAGCGGGTGTCCGATGACACCCAGGGCTCCGACCATCTGGATCCTGCGCAGCCGCGCGACGCTTTCTTCGTCCAGCAGCGTGGTGCGCGAGGCGGTCTCGAACACCGTACGCCAGATATAGCGGCCCAGCCGTGCTCCTGCCGAATGCCCGCTTGCTTGCTCTTGCGTTGCTTCCATCTCCAGTTACAACTCCCAGAGGGACTCAGGCATTGGCCCGCCTATGCGCCTATGCATTAAGGGATCCGCGCCGTGCGCGGCGCGTCGATGACCATTCATCCAGCCGCACTTCGTCACGGATCGTTTCCAGAACGTCCACGAGGCGACCGATATCATGGGAGGTGAGTTTCGCATGCAGCGTTAGGCGCATCAATGCCCTATTCTTGGGGGTAGCGGGAGCGCAAAAGACCGCACCAAATATCCCGTGCCGTTGCAGCGCATCGCGCAGCAACTTGACCTGGGGCTCGGTCCCGGCCTCCAGGCCGATAATCTGCTCGGAACCATCGCTGATGTTGTAGCCAAGCGCCGAGATTGCGGCTCTGGTGGATCGGGTGATCGCGTGTAGTGTTTCCCGGCGGTCGTCGGCCGCGGTAATGAAGTCGATTGCGGCATCGAACCATGCAACCTCGTGGCGCAATAGCCCGGAACTGAAAATGGCAGGACGGGATTCCACGGCGAAGAAGTCCTTGAAAGCGGTCGAGCAGGCAACAAAGCCGGCGCGTCCGCCAAACGCCTTGGCCAGCGAGGCGGTCCGGAAATGGACCCGGCCGGACAACCCAAGCTCACGCACCAGTCCGCCGCCACACGGTCCGTGGGTGCCCAGCGAGTGCGATTCGTCGACCACCAGCACCGAGCCGGTGGCCTCTGCAATGCGCACGTATTCTTCGATGGGGGCGACACTGCCGGTAGTGCTGTAGACCGAGTCCACCATGATCACGCCAGGACCAATGCGCTCGACCTGGCGCAAGGTGTGGGCATGATCGTTATGGCGAACCGGAACCGCCTGCGCACCGGCGGCGCTGATGCCCTCCCAAAGCGAGGCATGGCCGTTCATGTCTATATAGACCGGTACGCCGGGCCCCGCAATGCATTGCACCAGGCCCACATTGGCCGCCCAGCCTGATTGGGCAATCAGCCCGTCCTCGGCTTCCATCAGCGCAGCCAGTTTGCGCTCGACCCGCTGCTGCGGGGTATCGCCATGTCGGAACACCGACGACATCAGCAGTTCCGGCTGTTCGTCGAGCAACGCCCGCGCCTGTGCCTGTACCAGGGCTTTTTCGCCGAGCAGGCAGAGATAATCGTTGCTGCTGAGATGGAGCGCGTCGGGTCCTGGCGTGCGCCCATGAAGCAAATGATCTCCATCCCATAGCTTGCCCATTCGCTCAACAAAATGGGTATCCATTCGTGTCGTAATCCACGCAGGCAACGGCGCAGATGCGCCAGGACTGACAAAATTTGTCGGTCTTGAATACAAAACGGGATGCGACATTGACTTTCCTCCGGTTAGTGGCCACACCATGATTGAACTTGGATGAACTTGGACTGACGTTTTGGAAAGCTTGAGGCTTGTCGTCTTGATATGGACAAACGCCCTTCTTTATTCGGGTTTTTGCGCGCTGTTATCAGGGCATTTGACGTTGTTCGAGCGCAACAACGATGAAATAACGACGCAACGACAGCACCACGACGGTTACAACGTTCGCGATCGGCATCGCGCGCACCGCGTTCATCGTCCAGGCGGCTGGCCTGCCATCGACCGCCAGGGGTAGCAGGCCCGCAACGCCGAGTCGGCTAAAATCGCGGTCTTTCCGAGGCCCCCTCCCCTGCATTCGACCTTCGCGGCGGGAAGCCCCTCAATGAACCGGTGCAAGCTGCATGTATCAAAGCGACGAAAATTTCTCGGAAGACGACTCTTCCCGCATCCATGAGCCCAGGCTCTGGCGCGACAAAGGCTGGACCGCCCGCGTGATCAAGAACGAGGATGGCGATGGCTGGGCCGTCGAAATGATCAGGGATGGCAGCGCCGAACCCGCGCTGGTCGGACCATGGACGATGGGACGCAACAAGGTCGATCCGAAGCCGCTGGATGCAACCGCCCACCAGACCCTGGTCAAGACGGCTTCGGAAGTCATTCGCCGGCACGAGCAGCAATTGCACGCGCAACTCAACAAGCAGCTTACCGTCGATGTGGGATCGGATGCAGTAACCGTCAGGCTAGTTGTCACGCCGGACGAATTCGAGCCGTTTGGCACCCTGACGGCCATCAGCCCGTTTGGCGATGTGCTCGCGACGGTCAAGGTGCGACCGGATTTCAAGCTGACGCGGGATAGCGCTTCGCGCTGGGCCGCCGAAGGATTCGGCAAGATCCGCTGATCAGATTCATCCCTTGTCCGGAAGCACGCCGACATAGCGGCCGCGCGGCCGGATGACCTGA
Source organism: Cupriavidus sp. (assembly GCF_057315035.1). NCBI lineage: Bacteria > Pseudomonadati > Pseudomonadota > Betaproteobacteria > Burkholderiales > Burkholderiaceae > Cupriavidus > Cupriavidus sp. The sequence continues at coordinate 135,245 of NZ_DBHKYV010000009.1, forward strand.
CCGACTCCGAGTTGTTCCAGGCTATGCGCCAGCAGCCCGATGCTGCGCGCCGTGGCGAACATCCCGAATGCGGCATCGTCAGGCAGCCCATAGTGGGTGGACAGCGCCGCCAGTGCCACGTCGATATTGGGTTGCAGGCCGGTCAGGCGGGTCGCCTTCCCGATAAACCGTGCGATCACTGCCGGCGGCTCGAACATGGCCAGCAACGTGGTCGCACGCGGATCGCCCTCGGGATACAGATGGTGTCCGAACCCCGCCAGCGGCTGTCCGGTGGACAGGTAATGGGCAATCACCTGATCCTCGCCCTGCCGTTCCAGCTCATCGAACAGCGCCTTGACGCGGCCCGAGGCATCGCCATGCAGCGGCCCCGACAGCGTGGTCAGACCGGACAACAGGCAAGCCGGTAGCGATGCACCGGTCGACGCCGTAATGCGCGTCGCGAACGCCGAACTCGTCAACTCGTGGTCCACCAGCAGGACCATTGCCGTCCGCAGCAGTTCTGCCACCGCTGGCGTCTGCCCCCAGCCTTGTGCGAAACGGAGGTGCAGCGGTTCTTGCCCCGGCTGGGCGCCAAATGCATTGGCCAGTTGCCCGACCAGTTCCTGCCCTTCCACTTGCAACACCCGTTTCATACGACCGTGCGTGGAGTGTCCGGTGGCCGCGAGCTCGGCCAGCGTCCGGAATGCCGCCACACGGCCGGGTCGCGCCACCTTCACCGACGACGAAAAATCCACCGGCTGCCCTGAGTCCCACAGCAATTGCGCGGCCTCTTCCAGCGTGGCCGTCGCCGCCAGGGCCACTGCATCCTGGCCGCGCAGGTACAACCGTTCGCGCACGAATGTGGAGATCGCAGTCGGAATGCTCGGCTCCGCCCCGAACAAGGTGTTGGTGGCCAGCGTCTCGTGCTTGCGGCCGGCCTGCTTGCGCCGGGCAAGCGTCGCGACATCCTCGGCACGATAAAGGCTGCGCCGCGTATCGGCCGGGTCGGACATGACTTCGATCTTGCCGCGGCTTACGTACGCATAGACGGTTTGCGGCCGCACGCCAAGCCGCGTGCACGCCTCGTCCATCGACATCCAGGAACCCATATTTGACTCGCTCGCACTTATTTATGTTGATTTTATATATCAATATTGCATTGACAATCAACTATTAACTACCATGAGTTCCACATTCCAGCCGCCCACGAAAGCTCAAACAGCCACGACAGCCCATGAAGCCGCAGATCCTGCAACTGAATCCCATCCTGATTCCCGCCGCCAATGAAGAGCTGGCAGCACTCTACGAAGTGCACAAGTATTTCGAGATTGAAGACCAGGCCACCTGGCTGGCCCAGCATGGCCCGTCGATCCAGGCCGTGATTACCGGCGGACATACCGGGATTTCCCGCGCGATGCTCGAGCAGTTGCCGGCGCTGAAGGTGGTAGCCGTGAATGGCGTTGGCACCGATGCGGTGGACCTGGCCTATTGCCGTGAACGCGGCCTGCCCGTCACCGCAACGTTGGGGGCACTGACCGAAGACGTGGCCGATCTGGCCATCGGCCTGCTGATTGCCGCATGCCGGAATATCTGCGCCGGCGATCGCTTTGTGCGTGACGGCCAGTGGGAACGCTTCCCGCAGCCGTCGGCCATTCCGCTGGCGCGCCGCTTCAGCGGCATGCGGGTTGGCATTGTTGGCATGGGACGCGTGGGACGCGCGGTGGCTACGCGGGCCGCGGCCTTTGGTTGCCCGATCCGCTATACGGATCTGCAACGCATGGACGACCTGCCGCATGAGTTCGTATCCGATCTGGTCGATCTGGCACGCGACAGCGATGCGCTGGTGCTATGCGCGGCGGCTGACAAGGCTGAAGGCATCGTCAATGCCGCAGTACTCGATGCGCTGGGCCCGCGCGGCTTCCTGGTCAACGTGGCGCGTGGACGTCTGGTCAATGAAGTGGACCTGGCACAGGCCATCGAGGCGGGCAGCATCGCTGGCGCAGGCCTCGATGTATTCGTGGACGAACCGCGCGTGCCGCTGGCGCTGCGCCAGTCGGACCGCACGACGCTGCAGGCCCATCGCGCCAGCGCCACCTGGGAAACGCGCGCGGCCATGATCCGCATGGTGCTGGACAGCGTTGCCGACGGGCTGGCCGGCAAGCGCCCGGCCATGAGCCTGACCACCTGAACCCGCGAACGTATCCAACTTCAAGAGCGTCATGATGGAATTCGTTCTGCCAGTACCGGCTCCCAGCACGCTGCCCGTGACCAACAGCAAGGCGCAGTTCCCGATCGCGAGGGTCTTCTGCATCGGGCGCAACTATCGTTGGACCGCGAACGAGCCGGCGCCGACCGAGATGCCTGCATGGTTCATGAAACCGGCCACCGCCGTGGTGCAGGCAAAAGGCGCGCTGCCTTATCCGCCTGGCACGGAAGAGTTTTGTCATGAAGTCGAACTCGTGGTCGCGATAGGGCAAGGTGGCCGCGACATCGACCCGGCTCAGGCAACGGCACATGTGTGGGGCTACGCGGTAGGACTCGACATGACGCGCAGGGACCTGCAACAGCAAGCCAAGCGGGTTGGCGGCCCATGGGAACCAGCCAAGGCCTTCGATCATTCGGCACCCTGCAGCCCAATCGTGCCGGCAGCGGCATGCGGCCACCCGCACGACGGCGAGATCTGCCTCGCCGTCAACGGCACCACGCGTCAGCGTGCCGACCTGTCCGACCTGATCTGGCCCGTTCCCGACCTGATCGCCATGCTGTCGCATTCCGTAACGCTGATGGCTGGCGACCTGATCTTCACCGGCACGCCGGTGGGCGTTGGCCCATTGCAGCGCGGCGATGTCATCGATGCCAGCGTGACCGGCATTGGCGAAATATCGCTGACCGTCGCGTGACGGCAACCTGAACTTTGATAGAACCTCCGGAGACAACCGTGAATGCAGTGAATGCTCCCAAGAAAATTGCGTTGGTTACCGGCGCCGGCAGTGGCGTCGGTCGCCTGACCGCACTGTCCCTTCTTGAAGATGGATGGACCGTGGTGCTGGCCGGACGCCGCGCCGACCCGCTGCAGACCCTGGTAGCCGAAGCCGCTGCACGCGGCCAGACCGCGCTGGCCGTACCGACCGACGTGACCGACCCCGCCAGCGTGCAGGCGCTGTTCGACACCATCGAGCGCGAGTTCGGCCGGCTCGACATGCTGTTCAATAACGCCGGCGTCAATGCGCCCGCGGTGCCGATCGACGAACTGCCGCTGGAGAAGTGGTTCAACGCCATCAACACCAACGTTACGGGCGTGTTCCTGTGTGCACGGGCTGCGTTCGGACTGATGCGTCGGCAGTCGCCGCAAGGTGGCCGCATCATCAACAACGGTTCGGTGTCCTCGCAAACGCCGCGACCGTTCACCGCACCCTATACCGCCAGCAAGCATGCAGTCAGCGGCCTGACCAAGGCGCTGGCGCTCGACGGCCGCGCCTTCAACATCGCGGCGGGCCAGATCGATATTGGCAATGCGCTGACCGAGCTGTCTGAGCGCATGACGCGCGGCGTGCTGCAGGCCAACGGCACCACCGCGCCGGAGCCGATGATGGACGCGCGCCACGTGGCCAATGCGGTGCGCCATATGGCTTCGCTGCCATTGGACGCCAACGTGCTGAACATGACGGTCATGGCCAGCGCCATGCCATTCGTGGGTCGCGGCTGAAGCCAGACCCCGCGCCCTGGCACATCACGCTCCAGGGCGCCCAAAGAGTTGACTCGAGTTGACCAGCATCCAAACGGAGACACCCCATGCGATTCACCACCACCAGATTCACTACCCTGATTGGCGCCGCGGCCGGCTGCGCGGCGCTGATGATGGCGCCCGGACAGGCGTCGGCGCAAAACTATCCGACCCGTCCGGTCACGATCATCGTCCCGGCACCGGCCGGCGGCGGCATCGACCTGATCGCGCGCGTGGTTGGCGAGAAGCTTTCGGTAAAGTTCGGCCAGCCCTTTATCGTCGAAAATCGCCCGGGCGCTTCCAATAACCTCGGCACCGCCGTGCTTGCCAACGCCAAGCCCGACGGCTACACGATCGGCATCGTGGGCGGCAGCCACAATATCAACAAGTTCCTGTTCAAGAACCTGGGCTGGGACCCGGAGAAGAGCTTCGAACCGATCGTCTATACCCACGAGATCCCGCTGGTGTTCGCGGCCTATCCAAAGCTGCCGGTGAAGACGGTGCCGGAACTCGTGACGTGGATGAAGGCCAATCCGGCCGAAGCCAAGGTGGCAACGTCCGGTCGCGGCAGCGCACAGGAAATGGCCGCCGAAATGTTCCGCATGGTCAGCGGTGCGCCGGTACTGCTGGTGCCCTACAAGGGCTCGTCGGCAGCCCATCCTGACCTGATTGCCGGTCGCACGGTCCTCTACATCGATACCATCAGCGCCGTTCTGGAACAGGTCAAGTCAGGCAATGTACGTGCGCTGGCCGTGTCGACGCGCAAACGCTCCAAGGCGCTGCCCAATGTGGCGACGGCCGAAGAACAGGGCCTCAAGGGCTATGACGCCAACACCAACGGCGGCTTCCTGGCACCGGCCGGCACACCGAAGGAGATCGTGGCCAAACTGAATGCCGAGATCAACGCCGCACTGAAGCTTCCGGAAGTCCGCGCCAAGCTGGAAACCGCAGGTATCGAAGTCCAGGGCGGCACGCCGCAGGAATACGCAGCGGTGATCAAGTCCGACCTCGCCAAATGGGGCAAGGTCGTCAAGGAAGCCAATATCCAGGCCGAGTAAGCAGCGGCAAACCAGGAACGAAGAACGAAGCACGAAGCTGCGGGTTGTTTAACCACTAACGCCGCGAGCCACGCCCAAGTGCAAACAGAAGGTAGTGTCTTGGTTTGATCCAGCACCGTAGCATTCGATGCGCCGGCCCTCTCCCCCGCCCCTCTCCCGCGCGCGGGAGAGGGGAGAACACCATTGGCAAGCTGCAATCTCAATGCATCGTCATGCGCAGAAGCGAGGTGTCGTAGCCAAGTTCAGCCACATGGGCCACGAGCGAATCCGCCAATTCGCGCGATGGAGCGGCGTCGCGTGTAAGGAGCCACAGATAGCGGCCCGACGGCTCGCCGACGATCGACCACGAATAGTCGTCGCCATGATCGAGCACCCAGTAGTTGCCAAAGAAGAACGGTCCAAAAAACGATACTTCAAGCTTGGCACCATCGCTGCCCGGCACCACGCGGGCACGGCCTTCCGACGTGCGCGACTTGCCGTCGGCGCACTCTTCATGGCATGTATTACGCACCGAGATCAGTCCGTCGTCGCGCTTCGCATACTCGGCTGTCACGCCTTCGCATCCGCGCTCGAAACCGTTTTCATAGCGCGCGTATTCGTACCATTTGCCAAGGTAGCGATCGAGGTCCACGGGCTTGGCCGGCTCGGGTACGGCCGCATTGCCGCGCTTGCCGGGAGAGAACTTGCTGTATGCGCTGGCCGCCAACGCGGCACCCGCCAGGGCAATACCTGCCGCAGCCAGCGGCGATAGTGATCGTTTCACGCAGCACCTCCATCGTATCGGGGCGATCGGAGATAGATAAGGATAAGGCGATCGCTCATTCCACCGATTCTGAAACACCGGCGCGGCGCTCAAGAATCGGACGAATGCCGACATGGATGTCGGACGTGCCTGACGAAGAAGGAACCTCGTTGGCGCTATTCGATACGCGCGGCGGTGTTCGCGGCCACGCGACCGTTGACATCGGCCAGTGGCAGCCGGATGGTGAACTCGGCGCCTCGGCCAAGGCCTTCGCTGCGCGCCACCACAGTGCCGCCGTGCATCTCCACAAGCGTGCGCACCAGCGTCAGCCCGACGCCGAGCCCACCCTGCCCGCGCTGATGGCGATCAACCTGCATGAACATATCGAAGATCTTCGGCAGCATCTGTTCAGGAATACCTATGCCGTCGTCGCGGACCGTCACGACGGCGCTATCACCGTCGCAAAAGGCTTTCAGTTCAATTCGGCCGCCGGCATCGGTGTACTTGGCGGCGTTGTTGAGCAGATTGGCAATTACCTGAGACAAACGTACCGGATCGCCGTCGACGAAGATCTCCAATCCTGGCCCCTCGACCCGGAGCTGGTGATGCGCCGCATCTATCAGGGGCCGGCTGGTCTCGACCGCACTTTGCAGCACGGCACCCAGATCTATGCGCTGCTTGCGCAGTTCGATTGCGCCGCGCGAGATACGCGACACTTCCAGCAGGTCATCAACAAGGTGCACCATGTGCCTGACCTGCCGCTCGAGCATCTGCACGACGCTCGACGTGGTCGCCGGATTCCCTTCGGACAACTTGAGGATGTCGAGCCCGGTCCGGATTGGCGCGAGTGGATTGCGTAGCTCGTGGGCGAGCGTGGCAAGAAATTCGTTCTTGTGGCGATCCGCTTCGTTCAGCGCCATCTCGGCGCGTTTGCGGGCGGAGATATCGTGAAACAGGATGGCCACCCGCAATTCTTCTGGCTCGCCGATCCGGTAAGCGTAGACGTCGTACCAGCGCTTCAGCGCCGTAGCGGCGAGCTCGAACCGCTGGGCTTCGCCGGTCACTGCGATGCGCCCGTAGACCTCGAACCAATGCTCTTCGTGCCCCGGGGCCAGGCTGCGCATGGAACACCCTTCGGCACCGCTCAGACCGGTCTGGTACTCGAACGACCGGTTGACTTCCTCGAAAACGTAGTCGTAGCACCGTCCGGCGCCATCGAGCAGCACGCGAATGATGCAGTAGCCTTGGTCGATCGATTCAAACAGGGTTCGATAGCGCGCCTCGCTCGCCTTGACGTCTGCCAGCAGCCGGGTCATTTCTTGAAGGCGGGTGTCGTGGCTTGAATGGGTGTCGGACATGTGGGTCGCAAGCAACGCCCGTCCCCAGGGTTCAGGGGGCGGACAAGGCGCCATTATCACCCGGTCAGCCCGCTACCGCGCCGCCCTTCGGCCGGTCCCTGCGGCCACAGTGTGGCAAACCAGACTTTCACTCTGCCCATCGACACAATCGGGAACGCCAGAATCACCGAAGCACCAGCAATCAGATATTGCGTCGCACAACGACGTCCGGTATGATGTGCGGTTCCCCATTTTGCGCACAGATTAATTCGCGAGCGGCGTACGCGCCCCGACGATCTGTGCGAATCTGTGCGTCATTCCACGATTTCGTTCGCATCCCGACACGCTTGACCCGGTCGTCAAGTCAGCGACGATCGTCGGCCAAACTGTCGAGGAGAATGTATTGGCAAATCCGGTTCGCGACGATTCAGCATCCCGCATGAGTGCGGTCACCCCTAAGGCTGGCCGCCGCAAGCCAGCAGGCAAGACGCAGGCGGTTGCGTCACCTCTGGACAGCGTGGCCCTGGCCAACCAGGACGAGGAGCGCCAGCGCCAGATGCGCGCGCTGATCGCGCTCGGCCGCGAGCGCGGCTATCTCACCCATGCGGACATCAACGATCACCTGCCCGACAACTTCACGCAAACGGCGGCGATGGAAACCATCGTCAGCACGTTCAGCGACATGGGTGTGTCGGTATATGAGCAGGCACCTGACGCGGAAACGCTGCTGCTGAGCGACGCTGCGCCTGCCGCTGCGTCCGACGATCAAGCGGACGAAGAGGCGGAAGCTGCACTGTCGACCGTCGATTCCGAATTCGGCCGCACCACGGATCCGGTCCGGATGTATATGCGCGAGATGGGTGCCAGCGAACTGCTGACCCGCGCCGGCGAAATCGAGATCGCAAAGCGCATCGAAGGTGGTCTCCAGGACATGATCCAGGCGATCGCCCAGTGTCCGTCCGTGGTCGCCACGATTCTTGCAGATGTAGACCGCATCGTTGCCGGCGAACTGCGTATCGACGAACTGGTCGATGGCATCACCGTCGACGTGGCCGAAAGCGAAGGCGACGAGGCACTGGAGTCCGATGACACCCAGGTGGAAGCCGACGCCTCCGACGACGAAGACTCGGACGATGACGACGGCGAAACGGGTGCCGGCGATTCGGAAAAAGCGAACGCAGCCCGCCTCGAGCAACTCACGACCGACAGCCTTGCGATCTTCGCGCGGGTGCGTGCACTGTTCGAGCAGTTGCCCGATGCCCCGGTTGCCGGCAAAGCCCGCGCCGCGGCCGTCGTGCAAATGCGCTCGGAGATCCAGAGCGAACTGGCGCCGATCCGCTTTACCGCCAAGACCATCGACCGCCTGTGTGCCAGTGTTCACGACCAGGTAACCGAGGTGCGTACGATCGAGCGCAGCATTCTGGAGATTGCCGTCGAACGCTGCGGCATGCCGCGCGAGGCATTTATCGAGGTCTTCCCGGGCCACGAGACCGACCTTGAGTGGACCACCCGCACGGCGGCCACGTCACAGGAATTCGGCCCGGCGCTCGAGCGCCATCTGCCGGCGATCCAGTCGGCCCAGCAGAAGCTCATCGACATCGAGACCCGCGTCTCGCTGCCGCTCCAGCAGCTCAAGCAGATCAATCGCCAGATGGGTGCCGCGGAAAAGAAAATGCGGCAGGCCAAGCGCGAGATGACCGAAGCCAACCTTCGTCTCGTGATCTCGATCGCCAAGAAGTATGTGAACCGCGGCATGCAATTCCTGGATCTTATCCAGGAAGGCAATATCGGCCTGATGAAGGCGGTGGACAAGTTCGAGTACCGGCGCGGCTGGAAGTTTTCGACATACGCCACGTGGTGGGTCCGCCAGGCCGTCACGCGTGCGCTCGCCGATCAGGCACGGACCATCCGCGTGCCCGTGCACATGATCGAGACGATCAACAAGCTGAACCGGATTTCGCGCGAGATCCTGCAACAGACGGGACAGGAAGCCCATCCGGCCGTACTGGCCGAGCGCATGGAGATGTCCGAGCAGAAGGTGCGGGATATCCTCAAGATCGCCAAGCAGCCGGTCTCGCTCGAAACCCCGGTTGGCGATGATGCCGACGCGACGCTCGGCGACATGATCGAGGACGTTTCGGCAAGCTCACCGGCCGAGGCCGCCATTCAGGCGAATCTGCGTGCCGCGATCAATGAGGCACTCGACGGCTTGTCGCCGCGCGAAGCCAAGGTCCTGCGGATGCGTTTCGGGCTCGACATGGCCTCGGATCACACGCTGGAAGAGGTTGGCAAGCAGTTCGACGTGACCCGCGAGCGGATCCGTCAGATCGAGAGCAAGGCCATGCGCAAGCTGCTGCATCCGAGTCGCGCGGACAAGCTGAGGCTCTTCCTCGAGCGTTAAGCAAAGTCAGAGCGAATCCGGGAGCGCGCCCCTCAGGCCGCTCCCGGGAACCTCGCAGACTTCACAGACACGCACCTGCAGCTACTGGCTGCCCGGCTGTGCGCGGGCGTTGCGCTCACGCTCTACCCGCTCGGTAACGTCACGCGCAACCGCCACCGATCCCATGGCCTTGCCATTGGCATCTAGCACCAGCGCAAACGTCATCTCCACATATATCGAGTGACCATCCTTGTGGATGGCTTTCGTCACCGTCGGCTTGCCCGACAGACGGGTCTTGCCCGTTTCAATCGCAGCGTCATACCCCTTCCAGTGGGCCGCCCGCAATCGCTCGGGAATGATGATGTCGAGGCTCTGCCCTATCGTCTCGTCGGCTCCGTATCCAAAGAGTCCTGTTGCTGCCTTGTTCCAGCCTGCAATCAGGCCGTCCGTGCCGGCATAGATCAGCGCATCGGCAAGATGCTCGATGATCAGGGTGCTTGCGTCTGTGGGTGTGGTCATGGCTTTGTGTGTCAGGATTCGCGCGGCGGCGATATAAGACTTGATACACCGCGGAACAAGTCAAAACAACCGGCTTGGCATATCATTCCGAAATCGAGATTGAATCATTAATAATCATCTCATTTTGAGATGAAACCCATCTCGCAACTTCAACCACGTTGAAGCGTTGGGATGTTGAATTGCACCCACGTTGCCTTGATGCTCGCCGGAGAAAGCAAAATGAGTACGTCAGTCCCGTCATTCCTGAGTCGCGTTGGCTTGACCACGCCCATCATCCAGGCGCCAATGGCTGGCGTCAGTACACCCGCGCTGGCCGCGGCTGTCAGCAATGCCGGTGGTCTTGGGTCGCTTGGCGTCGGGGCGATGGATGCCGCAGCGGCGCGCAAGGCCATTCAGGACACGCGCGCGTTGAGCAGCGGCCCGCTCAATGTGAACCTGTTCTGCCATGTGCCGGCGCAAGCCGATAGCGAACGCGAATCGGCCTGGCTTGGTTACCTGGCGTCGGTATTTGCGGAGTTTGGCGCCACCCCACCGGCGTCGCTGCGAGAGATCTACCAGTCGTTCCAGACCGATGAGGCCATGCTGCAAATGCTCGTCGAGGAAAAGCCGGCAGTGGTGAGCTTCCATTTCGGCCTGCCCGATGCGCACAAGATCCAGGCACTGCATGACGCCGGCATCTACCTGATGGCTTCGGCGACGTCGCTTGCGGAAGCGCGCCAGATCGAAGCCGCCGGCGTCGATGCCATCGTGGCGCAAGGCATCGAGGCGGGCGGGCATCGTGGCGTGTTCGATCCGAAGCAACTCGACGAAGGGCTCGGCACGATGGCCCTGGTGCGTGTACTGGCCCGCCAGACCACGCTGCCGGTGATTGCTTCCGGCGGCATCATGGATGGCGCCGGCATTGCCGCCGCATTGGCGTTGGGGGCACAGGCCGCGCAAATGGGCACAGCCTTCGTGGCATGTCCGGAAACCTCAGCCGACGCGGCGTATCGCACCACCCTCACCTCGGGCCAAACCCCGCCCACCACGTTGACGCAGGCGATTTCCGGCCGTGCCGCGCGCGGCTTTACCAATCGATTTACCGCGCTAGGCACCGCCGCCGGTGCACCCGCGGTACCCGACTACCCGATCACCTACGATGCCGGCAAGGCACTGCACGCCGCGGCCAAGGCCAAGGGTTCGGCGGCATTCGCCGCGCAATGGGCCGGCCAGGCAGTACCGCTGTCACGCGCACTGCCGGCGACCGAGCTGATGCATGCGTTGAAGGCGGAACTGCACGAGACGATCGGGCAACTCGCCAGCTTGCAGACAGCATTGCGTTGACCTGCAGCCGGGCCTGACCCGGCTTCCCGCACGTTCGCGCACGGGCCTGCCGCAACATCGTTGCCGCAGGCCGTCGTCACGCATACCTCCCCCTTTCCTCCTTTCGGCAGCCTTGCGCTGCCCATCGGCACGCCCCGCCGTGCCGACCCGCGCCTTGATTTCCCTCTTTGTTTTTGTCTTCGTCCGGTGTTCCGCATCGGGCCAGCGTCTCTGCTTGCGCACTTGTTACCGGCACGCACAAGTGTTTGTGCGCCGCAGCCGTTCATCAATCGCGGTCCGTCACCTAAATTTCCACCCATCGACCACGTCGGTTCGATTGGCAAGACGCCAGGTCAATCCCAATACACAGAGGTTAATCATGAGCACAACGCAAACCACCCAAGCTACCCAGAAAGTCGCCATCATCACGGGCGCATCGCAAGGCATCGGCGCTGAACTGGTCAAGGCGTATCGCCAACGCGGCTATCGCGTGGTCGCTACAGCCCGCAGCATCCAGCAGACCGATGACGCCAACATCCTCGCCGTGCCGGGCGATATTGCCGACCCCGAAACCGCGCGCCGCGTGGTGGCACAAGCCGTCGAAAAGTTCGGCCGCGTCGACGCCTTGGTCAACAACGCCGGCATCTTCATCGCCAAGCCCTTCACGAGCTACACCGCTGAGGACTTCGCCACCAAGATTGGCGTGAACCTGTCCGGCTTCTTCTTCATCACGCAACTCGCCATCGCCGAGATGGAGAAGCAACGCAGCGGCCATGTGGTGAGCATTACCACCAGCCTCGTCGATCATGCAATCGATGGCGTGCCGTCGGTGCTGGCCTCGCTGACCAAGGGCGGGATCAATGCGGCAACCAAGTCGCTGGCAATCGAGTACGCCAAGCGCGGCATCCGCGTGAACGCCGTGGCGCCTGGCATCATCAAGTCGCCGATGCACGCACCGGAAACCCACGCGGCCCTGGGCGCGCTGCACCCGATGGGCCATATGGGCGAAATGAGCGACATCGCCGAAGCGGTGCTGTTCCTGGAATCGGCGCCGTTCGTGACCGGTGAAATCCTGCACGTCGACGGTGGCCAGAGCGCGGGCCACTAAGGTTGGCTAAAAGGGTAAACCCTAGGGTTTCCGTAACGTAGGCTCTGGCGTGCTCTCCTAGACTGGAAGCTTTCGCCACACGGAAACCCAAAGGACAACCCATGGCCGCGATCGAAGTGAAGGTGCCCCAGCTTTCCGAATCCGTCTCGGAAGCGACGCTGCTCCAGTGGAAGAAGAAAGCCGGCGAAGCGGTCAAGCGCGACGAGATCCTGGTGGATCTGGAAACGGACAAGGTCACGCTGGAAGTACCTTGCCCGGAAGATGGGGTGCTGGCGAAAATCGTGCAGCCCGATGGCGCAACGGTACATGCCGATGAAGTAATCGCAGTGGTGGATACCGAAGGCAAGGCAACCGCAGTGGCTCCGGCCGCGGCCGCGCCAGCCGCCGCACCCGCTGCCGCACCGACACCAACGCCAGCACCGGCCGGGGCGCCAGTGGCAGCGGCTGGTGGCGGTGCCGCAGCCTCCGCCAAGGCGGATTTCGACGTCATCGTGATTGGCTCCGGACCCGGCGGCTATATTGCCGCCATACGCGCGGCACAACTCGGCAAGACCGTGGCCTGCATCGAGGAATGGAAGGACGAAGCCGGCAAGCCGCGCCTTGGCGGCACCTGCCTCAACGTCGGCTGCATCCCCAGCAAGGCCCTGCTCGCCTCATCGGAAAACTTCGAACACGCGCTGCACGGCATGGCCGAGCATGGTGTACAGGTCAAGGGCGTCTCGCTGGACCTGCCGCAGATGATCAAGCGCAAGGCAGCCATCGTCGACAAATTTACCGGCGGCGTGGAGTTCCTGTTCCGCAAGAACAAGGTCACCTGGATCAAGGGGCACGGAAAGTTCAAGGGCCGTGCCGCGGATGGCGTAGTCACCGTCGACGCCATCGAAGGCGCCGACAGCAAGTCGTACACCGCGCGCAATGTGATCGTAGCCACCGGCTCCAAGGCGCGTCACCTGCCCAATGTGCCCGTCGACAACAAGATCGTGTCCGATAACGAAGGCGCGTTGTCGTTCGATTCGGTACCGAAGAAGCTCGCCGTGATCGGCGCGGGCGTGATCGGCCTGGAACTCGGTTCGGTCTGGCGCCGGCTCGGTGCCGAAGTGACGATTCTCGAAGCGCTGCCGGCATTCCTTGGCGCCGTTGATGAAGCCATTGCCAAAGAAGCGGCCAAGCTGTTCAAGAAACAGGGGCTGACCATCCATCTGGGCGTGAATATCGGCGAAGTGAAGGCCACGGCCAAAGGCGTGAGCATTGCCTACAAGGACCAGGCCGGCGCCGACCAGAAACTTGATGCGGACCGCCTGATCGTTTCCATCGGGCGCGTGCCGAACACGGACAACCTTGGGCTCGATGCCGTGGGGCTGTCCGCCGATGCGCGCGGCTTCATTCCCGTGGACGACCAGTGCCGCACCGCCGTGGCCGGCATCTACGCGATTGGCGATGTGGTACGCGGCCCGATGCTGGCCCACAAGGCCGAGGATGAGGGCGTGATGGTGGCCGAAGTCATCGACGGCCAGAAGCCCCATATCGACTACAACTGTATTCCGTGGGTCATCTACACCGAACCGGAGATTGCCTGGGTTGGCAAGACCGAGGCACAACTCAAGGCCGAAGGCCGTAGCTATCGCACCGGCCAGTTCCCGATGATGGCCAACGGCCGCGCAATTGGCCTGGGCCGCCCCGACGGCTTTATCAAGATGATTGCCGATGCAACGACCGATGAACTGCTGGGCGTGCATATCATCTCGGCCAATGCCTCGGACCTGATTGCCGAAGGCGTGGCGGCGCTGGAGTTCAAGGCGGCGTCGGAAGATATCGGCATCATCAGCCATCCGCACCCGTCGTTGTCCGAGGTCATGCGCGAAGCCGCGCTGGCGGTGCAGAAGCGGGCGTTGAACATGTAGCGCATTTAGTGCGATGGGCTCCGCATTCCACGCCGCTGCACGTGATCGATCGTGCTGGCAGAATGGTGGCTACCCGACTGACAGTAGCCACCCGGAGCCCATCCCAAAATGAGCATGACCCATACCTTTGCCACTACCGAGCCGTCGCGTGCCGAGATCGATGCCTTGCGCGGCGCCACCGTGCTTGAGTTCGGCACGGCATGGTGTGGCTTCTGCCAGCGCGCGCAACCGCTGATTGAAGCGGCGTTCGGCGAGCATCCCGACCTTGGGCACATCAAGGTGGAAGACGGCAGCGGCCGGCCTTTGGGCCGTTCATTCCGCGTCAAGCTATGGCCGACGCTGGTGTTCCTGCGCGACGGTCAGGAAGTGGCACGACTGGTGCGGCCGGGCAGCGCGCGCGAGATTGCCGACGCCATGGCGCAGATCGACAGCCAGCCGGTCGACCGCTGACGCCTATGGCTTATGGCTCCAGCGGCATGGCGCTGGTGCACTTGATCTCGTCGAGGCACACGCTCGACTTCACGCCGCTCACGCCCGGGATACGCATCAGCGTATCGAGCAGAAAGTCCGATAGCGACTTCAGATCCCGGGCCACCACCTTCAGCACGTAGTCGATATCGCCGGTCACGGAGAAACACTCCTGGATCTGCGCCAGCTCTGCCACCAGCCCCTTGAATTTCGACAAGTCACGGATATGTCCGCGCTCCATGGTCACGTGGATGAACGCGGTCACGCCAAACCCAAGCGCCGTGCTGTCGAGCCGCGCCTCGTAGCGTTTGATGATGCCGCCCTCCTCCAGGCGGCGGTGGCGGCGCAATGTCTGAGCCGGCGAAAGGCTGATGGCCTCGGCCAGTTCCAGGTTCGACGCCCGCCCGTTTTCCTGTAGCACCCCCAGCAAGCGGCGATCGGTGCGATCAAGGTCGTCTTTCTGCACTTTGGTTTCCTGAAATAGCCGTTGGACGAAATCTTATCTCATATTTCAGGGTTTCCCTGCGTCCTTTACGAAATCCTATTTAGCCGGGTGCCATCTACAATTTCCCCATGTTGAGCAGCACCTGAAGCGCCCCCCAAAGCTCCTGCGCTGCGGCTCCACCGAAATATTATTTCCATCCGCTTACCCCCACTTACGCCCCCGCGCGCACTGACCATGGCCGATCTCTTTGAAAACCCGATGCAACTAATGGGCTTCGAGTTTGTTGAATTTGCCTCGCCCACGCCCAACGTTCTTGAGCCGATGTTCGAGAAAATGGGCTTCACGCTGGTAGCCCGCCACCGCTCGAAAGATGTGGTGCTGTACCGCCAGGGCGACATCAATTTCATCATCAACAACGAGCCGCACAGTGAAGCCGCCTATTTCGCCGCCGAACATGGCCCGAGCGCATGCGGCATGGCATTCCGTGTCAAGGATTCACACAAGGCCTACAACCGCGCGCTGATGCTGGGCGCCCAGCCGATCGAGATCGCCACCGGCCCGATGGAACTGCGCCTGCCCGCCATCAAGGGCATCGGCGGCGCGCCGCTCTACCTGATCGACCGCTTCGAAGACGGCAAGTCGATCTATGACATCGACTTCGAATACATCGAAGGCGTGGACCGCCACCCCAAGGGCCACGGCCTCAAGCTGATCGACCACCTGACGCACAACGTCTACCGTGGCCGCATGGCTTACTGGGCGAATTTCTACGAACGCCTGTTCAACTTCCGCGAAATTCGCTATTTCGATATCCAGGGCGAATACACGGGCCTGACCTCGAAGGCGATGACCGCGCCAGACGGCAAGATCCGCATCCCGCTGAACGAGGAGTCGTCGAAGGGCGCAGGCCAGATCGAGGAATTCCTGATGGCGTTCAATGGCGAAGGCATCCAGCACATTGCGTTCTCCGTGGACAACCTGCTCGAAGTCATCGACAGCCTGCAAATGGCCGGCGTGGACCTGATGACCGCGCCGAACGACTACTACTACGAGGCGCTGGACACCCGGCTGCCCGGTCACGGCCAGCCCGTTGACCAGCTCAAGGCGCGTGGCATCCTGGTGGACGGCACGACCGAAGGCGGTCGTCCGCGCCTGCTGCTGCAGATTTTCTCGAAGACCGCGTTTGGCCCGGTGTTCTTCGAATTCATCCAGCGCGCCGGTGACGATGGCTTCGGCGAAGGCAACTTCAAGGCGCTGTTCGAATCACTCGAACGCGACCAGATCGAGCGTGGCACGTTGAAGGTGTGACGCAAAAGGCCTGGATTTGATCCAGGCCATCACCAATCCCCTGCTTTTCCAAGCCTGTGCCGGTATCCTTGCGGGTTGCCGGCGCAAACCCTGCGGCCGGCGCTACCCGCGCCGGCGCTTTTTTGAACGCGCCCGTCCGATAGAGGCGCGATGCCATTCCACAAGAATGGGTAGAGGAAAGACAAATCCATGCATGCTCCTGATAGCCAAGGCACGCTCCAGCGTGGCCTGAAGAATCGTCACATCCAGCTGATTGCGCTGGGTGGCGCCATCGGCACCGGCCTGTTCCTGGGCATTGCCCAGACCATCAAGCTTGCCGGCCCTTCCGTATTGCTCGGCTACGCCCTCGCCGGCATCGTCGCGTTCTTCATCATGCGCCAGCTCGGCGAGATGGTTGTCGATGAACCGGTTGCCGGCTCGTTCAGCTACTTTGCCAATAAATACTGCGGCCACTTTTCCGGCTTCATGTCCGGCTGGAACTACTGGGTGCTCTATATCCTGGTGAGCATGGCCGAACTGTCGGCCGTGGGCATCTACGTCCAGTACTGGTGGCCCGGCATCCCGACGTGGATCTCGGCGCTGGCTTTCTTCCTGATCATCAACGCCATCAACCTGGCCAGCGTGAAATCGTTCGGCGAGATGGAGTTCTGGTTCTCGATCATCAAGGTCGTTGCCATCGTCGGCATGATCGGCTTTGGCGGCTACCTGCTGGTCTCCGGCAACGCCGGCCCCGCAGCCAGCGTGGCCAACCTGTGGCAGCACGGTGGCTTCTTCCCGAACGGCTTTGGCGGACTGGTGATGGCAATGGCCGTGATCATGTTCTCGTTCGGCGGACTGGAACTGGTAGGGATTACCGCGGCGGAAGCCGACAACCCGGGCAAGAGCATTCCCAAGGCCACCAACCAGGTGATCTACCGCATCCTGATTTTCTACGTTGGTGCGCTGGCCGTACTGCTGTCGCTGTATCCGTGGCAGAACGTGGTCACCGGCGGCAGCCCGTTCGTGCTGATCTTCCATGCGATGAACAGCGATCTGGTTGCTACCGTGCTCAACATCGTGGTGTTGACCGCCGCGCTGTCGGTCTACAACAGCGGCGTCTACTGCAACAGCCGCATGCTGCTGGGCCTGGCCCAGCAAGGCAACGCCCCGCGTGCCCTGCTGCGCGTGAACCGTCGCGGCATTCCGCTGACCGCGCTGGCCGTATCGGCGGTTGCCACCGGTATCTGCGTGCTGGTCAACTACTTCATGCCCGGCGAGGCCTTCGAGCTGCTGATGGGGCTGGTGGTGTCCGCCCTGATCATCAACTGGGCGATGATCAGCATCATTCACCTGATGTTCCGCCGCGCCAAGCGCCAGGCCGGCCAGACCACCACGTTCCGCAGCCTGGGCTACCCGCTGACCAACTACCTGACGCTGGCATTCCTGGCCGGCATCCTGGTGGTGATGTTCCTGACGCCGGGCCTGCGCCTGTCGGTGTACCTGATTCCGGTCTGGCTTGCCGTTCTTGGCGTAAGCTATCGCCTCCGGCAAAAAAATGCCGGTTCGGCCCTGCCGGCCGCCAGTGCCCAGATCCAGTAATCCGATCGTCCTGTGCGGCCCCGACCCGGGCCGCCGCCCCTGAACCAGAAGCCAGACGCATCCCATGTTCGAACACATCGAAGCCTTTCCCGGCGACCCGATCCTCTCGCTTAACGAGGACTTCCAGCAAGACCCGCGCACCAGCAAGGTCAACCTGAGCATCGGCATCTACTTTGACGAAGAAGGCCGCCTGCCGGTGATGCAGGCCGTGGAGCAGGCCGAGGCCGCCCTGTTGTCGGACATGGGCCCGCGCCCGTACCTGCCGATGGCCGGTATCGCGGCCTACCGCCAGGCCGTGCAGGCACTGGTGTTCGGCGAAGACTGCGCCGCGCGCGCCGAAGGCCGCATCGCCACGCTGCAGACGCTGGGCGGCTCCGGTGCGCTGCGCGTGGGCGCCGATTTCCTGAAGCGCTATTTCCCGACCGCGGAGATGTGGATCAGCGATCCGAGCTGGGAAAACCACCGCGTGGTGTTCGAGCGTGCCGGCTTCAAGGTCAACAGCTATCCGTACTACGATGCCGAGACCGGTGGCCTGAAGTTCGACGCCATGCTCGCGGCTATCGAAGCCATTCCGCAAGGTGGCATCGTGCTGCTGCACGCCTGCTGCCACAATCCGACCGGCGTGGACCTCAATGAAGACCAGTGGCGCCAGGTGATTGGCGTACTGAAGGCCCGCAAGCTGCTGCCGTTCGTCGACATGGCTTACCAGGGCTTCGGTGCCGGCCTGGACGACGATGCCTTCGCGGTACGCGAACTGGCCCGTCAGAACGTGCCGTGCCTGGTGGCCAACTCGTTCTCGAAGAACTTCTCGCTGTATGGCGAACGTTGCGGTGGACTGAGCGTAGTCTGCCAGAGCGCCGACGAAGCCAGCCGCGTACTGGGCCAACTGACCGGCGCCGTGCGCGCCAACTACAGCAACCCGCCCACGCACGGCGCCCGCGTGGTGGCACGCGTGCTGACCACGCCGGAACTGCGCAAGAGCTGGGAAGCGGAACTGGCGGCCATGTGCCAGCGCATCGCAAGCATGCGCCAGGCCATCCATGACCAGCTGCGCGCGCATGTCAGCGGCGAAAAGCTGTCGCGCTATATCACGCAACGCGGCATGTTCACGTACACAGGCCTGACGGCCGACCAGGTCGACCGCCTGAAGAACGAACACGGCGTGTACGTTCTTCGCTCGGGCCGTATGTGCGTGGCCGGCTTGAACGAACGCAACGTGGGCGTGGTAGCCCATGCGATTGGGCAAGTGTTGAAGGCTTGAATGTAGTTGTAATGGTTGCCTCCCCTCTCCCGCACCGCGGGAGAGGGGTTGGGGGAGAGGGCAGGAGGTTCTGCTTGCCGCTGATCGCATTTTGAACCGCTGGCCCTCTCCCCCGCCCCTCTCCCGCTCGCGGGAGAGGGGAGAACTACACCTCAAAGAACGCTACGCAAGTCGGGCTGCCGGTCGATACCACGCATCGTGGCGCACCAAGGGCCTCGCGCTTGTCCTTTCCGTGAATCGCAAACATCGTGATCGTGTCGGAGCCCTCGTTGGCCACGATCAGGTTGCGTTGCGCCGGGTCACTCGTGATGAATCGCGGCGTCGCTCCCCCGCCTGGCACCCAGCCCGTCAAATTCGGCAACCCGTTTCCCGCATCGATATCCAGGACCGACAACGTGTCGTGACCGCGGTTGCTTACGAATAGCCGCTGAGTCTTCTGGTCGAGAACAATGCCGGCGGACTGGTTGGCCCCCGCATAACCTGCCGGCAACAGCCTGGCCATACCCTGAAGCTCGCAATGCCCTGCAGCATCGAGGCGGTAGGTGGCTAGCGTTGAGTCGAGTTCATTCACGATGTACAGCAGCGGCATGGTGGGATGCAGCGCCCCATGGCGTGGTCCCGCGCCCGGCCGGGCGCTGACCCGCTGCAGCGATTCGCGGTTCCAGCCCTGGCACGCGCCGTCGAACTCGGCGAACCATATGGCATCCGCCCCCTTGTCCGGAAAGATAAAGCGGTCCGTCCCCGCGATACGCAAAACCTGATGGGGATGCGGGCCGCGCTGCTCGCTTGCATGCGGACCCGGGCTGGCAATTAAGGTCAGTGAGTCGGACACAGCGCCGAGGCTTCCGTCGCGCTTGACCGGAAGCGCCGCGACAGTCCCGTTTGCGTAGTTGGCCACCACAAGACAGTCGCCATGCTGTGTAAGGCCAAGATGCACAGGATTCTTCCCTCCCGTGGACTGGGTGTTCAGCGCGGTCAAGTTGCCATCGCGCGCATCGATGCGAAATGAGCTGACCTGCTCCTGGTCGCCGTGGACACAGAACAGCAGCAATCTCTGCTGATCGACCAGCAGATACGATGGATTGACCAGCCCCCCAATGGTTTGCGCGTGGTTCCATTCCCCGCCGTCTCCCACGGCAAAGACTTCGATGCCACGCCCCCTTGCCTTGCGCTTCGCCGTAGTACGGCAGCCTGTATAGGCGATTGTCGGCACGTCCCCTCCTGTTTTTCATGTTTGGCAATCCAGCGCAGTCACTGCACTTGGGAATCTATAAACGCAATTTTTCCACTATGCACGCCGAGGCCTTACGACCACTGACCGGCATCGACTATCAACCATGTTTACCCTAGTTTCATGCAGGTATTGAGCGTAAGACTACACATTTCCCGAATCTCCCCAGCAAATATGTTGCCGCCAGCGTTAGTGCATTCTATGATCATAAAAAGCTATACGCAAACAAGATCCACAAAACAGGAGACATGGCATGAAATCCCTCATCGACATGCGTCGGCGCGCCATCGTGCAAGGCATCCTCGCGGCCCCGCTGGCTGGCCTGCTTTCGCCGCGCGCGGCGTGGGCGCAAGGCACGTTCCCGTCGAAGCCGATTACCTTTATCGTCCCGCAGGCCGCTGGCGGCGGCGCAGACCTGTTGTGCCGCACCATTCAGGGCAAGGCGCAGGAACTGCTGGGGCAGTCGATCATCATCGACAACCGCCCAGGTGCCGCCGGCAATATCGGCACTGTTGCCGGTGCGCGTGCGGCGGCCGATGGCTACACGATGACGTTCGTCAATCTGTCGACCATGGCTTTGAATCCGCACCTGTATTCAAAGCCTGGCTACTCGGTGAGCGACTTCGAACCATTGGCATGGATGGCATCGGTAGCCAATATCCTGGTTGTGAACCCCAACGTTCCGGCGAAGAATCTGCGGGAATTCATTGCACTGGCCAAGGCAAAGCCGGGCAAGCTGACCTACAGTTCGGCCGGCAACGGCAGCGGCAACCATCTGGGCGGGGAAATGCTCAAGTCGTTGGCGAAGATCGATCTGGTGCACGTTCCCTACAAGGGCGGGGCGCCGGCCGTGGTAGCGGTCCTTGGCGGCGAAGTGGACGCCTGTATCGCCGATCCGCTTGCTGCGCTGCCGCACATCAAGGCCGGCAAGCTGCGAGCCATTGCGGTGACTTCCGCCAAGCGCGCCAGCGCCTTGCCCGACGTCCCGGCCATGGCGGAAGCTGTGCCCGGCTACGAAGCCACATCATGGGCCGGCGCCGTGGTACCGAAAGGCACTCCCGCAGCCGCGTCACAAAAGCTGGCCCAGGCATTGCTCGCCGGACTCAGGGAGCCGGGCAACGCCGACAAGCTGCGCAGCCAGCTCTATGAGCCCACGGCAGGCAGCGCGGCCGAGTTCGCAGCGTTGATTCGGCGGGAAAACGACAAGTGGTCAAAGCTTATCCAGCAGCTGGGCATGCGGATCGACTGAAGCCGGCTGAAGCGGGTGCTTGCTGTGCGATTGTCGGGCGGCATGGCAAAATGCCATCCGTAACCATGCCGCCGACTGGTTCGACCCCACCGGCGACGTTATTTTCTGCCGCCTGCCGAACCATGAATCTCTCTCAGTTGCAAACGCGTGTCGCACGGGAAATCGTCGCACTGGCCCGCATGGACAGCCTGCGCGCCGGCGACCACTTGGCCGAGAGTGTGCTGGCCCAACGCATTGGGGTATCCCGGTCGCCGGTAAACGTGGCGCTGCGCTATCTGGTGGAGATCGGCGCCGTGGTTCACGACCACAACCGCGGCTTCTTCCTCGGCAAGGATGCGGCCCAGCTGTCGGGCATTGCGCAGGAACTGTCGGAGGAGCCGGACGACCCCCTTCACCTCCGGATTGCGGAAGACCGCCTGAGCGGTGCGCTTGCCGACTTTGTCACCGAAGCCGACATGATGCGCCAGTACGACGTTGCCCGCAGCACGTTGCGCAAGGCGCTTTCCCGGATTCAGGAAGAAGGTTGGGTCGAGCGCTCGATCGGCCATGGCTGGACCTTTCTTCCGATGATCGATTCCCCGCAGGCCTATGAGGAAAGCTATCTCTACCGCACTGCACTGGAGCCGACCGGCCTGCTGAGCCCGTGGTTCCGGGCCGACCCGGTTGAACTGGCCTCGCTGCAGCGGCAGCAGCGCGCCATTGTCGATGGTGGATACAAGACCATGACGCCCATCGAACTGTTCGAGTCGAACAGCCGCTTTCACGAGACCATTGCCAAGTGGTCCGGCAACCGTTTCCTAGTGCAGTCCATCAAGCGTATGGATTCGCTGCGCCGGCTGGTCGAATACGGCCAGGCCAAGGACCGGAAGCCGCGCCAGGAACAGGCCATCGAACACCTTGCGATCCTGGACGCAATTGCGGCACAGGACCTGCTCAAGGCCGCCGGCCTGATGCGAGAGCACCTTGAGGGCGCACGACAGCGCAAGGTCCGCAGCAAATCCGTGTTCAAGAGCGCCGCCTGACAGACTGTTTCTTTTGATCAAATAGGGCAATTTACTTCCGCGCCCTCGATACGCAATCGCAACTTCGCGATTGCGTTTTCATTTCTACGCTTCCTTCCCCTACCCTGCGCTGCCCACTTCTTGGCCTGAGGTAGCGTCAACGTCGCGTCCCGTCGACTCACAAGCACTTCAATCCATCCACCTACGGGTAAACTCTTACGCAATCCACTTTGCATTCTCTGATCACAAAAAACCATAATCAATGCAACGCATCAACGCCACAAAAGGGAGCCGTCACGGCAACCTGTTTGACGACATCTTCCAGATCGGAGACAAAGCATGACTACCAAGACCCCTTCCGGCGCCGTTCTTCTCAAGCCTGAAGCATTGCCCACGCATGAGCGTGGTGGCGGTGCCCGCACCACGCCGCTGGTGTCGCGCGAGCTCGGGACGACCAGCTTCATTACCGGCTACACCTCGTTCGACGGCGGCGTGGAGATTCCTTTCCACAGCCACAATTGCCAGGAAAGCGTGGTCCTGATGGAAGGTGAGGCGATCCTCGATATCGACGGACTGGAATACCAGCTCAAGGCCCACGACGTGACGTTCATTCCGCCGAACGTCAATCATCGCTTCCGCAACCTGTCGAAGACGAAGCCGATGAAGATCATGTGGATCTACGCCACTGTCGACGCGACGCGCACGCTGACTGAATCGGGCACCACCAATCCGGTGGCAGCGGAACACGGCAAGGACTGAGTCCCGCGCCCGAAGGCCATGTAGCAAAGGACCGCCCCCGACTTAACTCGGGGCGCAGGCGTCCTTCACCCTGAAATTCCGACCGCCCCCACCAACGCAGCGCCTCGCTGGCCATCCCCGGCCAGCCATGCAGGCAAGCTACGACCCGGTCCATAACAACGACGCGAGACAACGATGCTGGTAATTCTCGGTTTCGGCATGATTGCCGCATTCATGACACTGATCATGGCCAAACGGCTCACGCCGGTGGCTGCGCTGATCCTGGTCCCGATCATCTTCGGGTTGATTGCGGGCGGCGGTCTCGACCTCGGGCACGCCATCATCAAGTCGATCCGAACGGTTGCGCCTACCGCATGCCTGTTGTTCTTCGCGATCATCTACTTCGGGATGATGATCGACGTTGGCATGTTCGATCCGCTTATCAGGACCATTCTGCGGTTCGTACACAACGATCCGGTGCGCCTGGCAATCGGTACGGCATTGCTGACGGCGATCGTGTCACTCGATGGCGATGGCTCGACCACGTTCATCATTGTCACGTCGGCGTTCCTGCCGATCTATCTGCGTCTCGGCATGAACCCGTGGGTGCTGACCTGCATTGCGGCAACAGCCAATGGCATCCTCAACACGGTTCCCTGGGGCGGCTCGACGGCCCGTGCCGCCGCCGCGCTCAAGCTCAACCCGGTAGACATCTTCGTGCCGATGGCACCCGCCATTGCCATCTCCGTTGGTGCGCTGCTGTTCCTCGCGTGGCTGCTGGGCCGCGCCGAGCGGGCCCGCATTGGGCATCTCGCAATTCAGCAAGACTCGGGCTTCCTGGGGACTGGCCGTCGGAGCAGCGCGGCTGCTGCATCGGCCGGATACGTGGCAGTGCCGAGCGCCGCCATGGCGCTTCCCAATCCAGGTGCCATCGGCGCGGTACGTATCGATGCGTCTACTGAGACAGCATCGGTAGCATCGGCCGCCGATGATTTTGCGGCGCCGATTTCCAGCGATGGACATCTTATCCAGCGCCCTCACGCCCGGCCACGTCTGACCTGGGTGAATGCGCTGCTGACGCTCGCCGTGATGGCCCTGCTGGTGGTCGAAGTCATTCCCTCGCCGGTGGTATTCCTGCTGGGCGTGTCGATCGCGCTGGTCATCAATTTTCCGCGCGTGGCCGACCAGGCCGATCAGATCAAGTCCCACGCATCGAGCATTGTTGGCGTGGTGGGAATGGTATTCGCCGCTACGGTGCTGACCGGTGTCCTCAGCGGCAGCGGCATGGTCGAAGCCATGGCGAAATGGCTGGTCGCAATCATACCGGCATCGTGGGGACCGCATCTGGCCATCGTCACCGGCGTGATCAGCATCCCGATGACGTTCTTTACCAGCAACGACGCGTTCTTCTTCGGTGTGTTGCCGATCCTGGCGGAGACCGCTTCGCACTATGGCATCTCGGCGGTCGAGATGGCCCGTGCGGCCATCGTAGGGCAACCGCTGCATCAGTCGAGCCCGCTGGTGCCTTCGTTCCTGCTGCTGGCGGGCCTGGCCAAGGTCGAGCTTGGCGAACACGCCCGCAAGACGATCTGGCGCGCGGTTCTTGTCGGGGTGGTGATGCTGGTCGCCGGAGGTCTCACCGGCGCCTATCCGATCTGATGCGCCCGGCCACTTGCCGCACACCCGTCGCACACCAAACATTGCATGACCTGGAGATTGACATGCCTACTACCATTCAAGCCGAGGAACTGACCCGTTTCGGTACAGCGGTCCTCGAAACCCTTGGCGTTCCCGCCGCTGACGCGCATCTTCTGGCCGATAGCCTGGTCGTGGCGGAACTATGGGGCCATTCCTCGCACGGCATGCTGCGGCTGCCCTGGTACGTGGAACGCCTGCGCAGCGGCGTGATGACCGCCGTGACCGAACCCGCGATCGTCATGGATGGCGGCGCAGTGACCGTGATGGATGGTCGTCACGGCATTGGGCAGGTGCTGTCCGCCAAGGCCGTCGAGCTTGGCGTCGAGCGCGCCCGCCAGCACGGCATCAGCGCCGTTGGCGTTCGCAACTCGAATCACTTCGGCACCGCCGCCTACTTCACGCGCATGGCGGCCCAGCAGGGTTGCGTGGCGATCCTTGCCACCAACGCGAGCCCGGCCATGGCGCCATGGGGTGGCAAGACCAAGACCGTCGGCACCAACCCGTGGTCGATCGCCGCCCCCGGGGGACGCCGTGGCGTTGCCGTGATGGACATTGCCAATACCGCGGTCGCGCGCGGCAAGATCTATCTTGCGGCGGAACGCGACGTCGAGATTCCGGACACATGGGCCGCCGACGAGAACGGCGTCCCGACGACCAATGCCAAGGACGCCATTCATGGCTTGATCCTGCCGATGGCTGGCCACAAGGGCTATGTCATCTCATTCATGATGGATGTGCTCGCGGGTGTGCTGACCGGCAGCCAGTTCGGATCGCATGTCGCGGGTCCCTATGAGGCTGACCGTCCGAGCGGCTGTGGCCACCTGCTGATCACCATCGACATCAAGTCGACCATGCCGCTTGCCGAGTTCGAACAGCGCATGGAAGCGCTGATCGATGAGATCAAGGCGGTTCCAACCGCGCACGGCATCGAAGAGATCTTCTTCCCGGGCGAGTTGGAAGACCGTAATACCGCCCTCTACAGCGAGGCAGGCATCTCGCTGGCTGACAACACGTGGCAGAGCATGGTGAAGCTCGGCACCGAAACGGGCACGGACCTGCCTGCCCTTCTTAACGTTTGACAAGGACCCGCGATGATCGCCCTGATTGTTTCCCTCGATGTCTATCCGGAACGCCTCGAAGAATTCCTGGCGGCCATCAAGGAGAACGCCACGCGTACCTTCGAGGACGAAGCTGGCTGCAAGTACTTTGACGTGACGCAGGATTCGAAGAATCCGCATCACTTCATGTTTTACGAACTGTATGACGATGCGGCCGCCATCGACGCCCATCGCGCCGCGCCTCATTTCGCGAAATGGCGCGAGGCAGCCGAACGCTGTGTGGTCAAGGGGAGCCAGGTCAATACGATCTGCAACCAGCTCTTCCATCACGCCTGAGAACCGAGGATAGCCACGACCATGACGAACACCATCACGACTTATGATCCGAGCACCGGCGCCACGCTCCAGACCTACGAAGGCTGGACGACCGCGCAAATCGAAGCCGCTGTGAGCACTGGCCATGCCGCCGCGTTGGCATGGGGCCAGCAACCGCTCGCGGAACGCGTTGCCGCGGTGCGCCGCCTGGCCGACGAACTGCGTCGCCAGAGCAAACCGTTTGCCGAACTGATCACCACCGAAATGGGCAAGGTGGGTGCCGAAGCGGCCGGTGAACTGGAAAAGTCCGCGGTCACGGCCATTTACTATGCCGACCACGCCGAACAGATCCTGGCCGACGAGAAGGCCAGCATCGACGGCGTGGACGCGTGGGTCAGCTACGAGCCCATCGGCCTGGTACTGGCCGTGATGCCGTGGAACTTCCCGGTCTGGCAGGTGATGCGCTTTGCCATCCCCGCCATTACCGCCGGCAATGGTGTGCTGCTCAAGCACTCGCCCAATGTCACCGGCTGTGCCTTGGCACTCGAAAAACTGTTCGTCGATGCGGGCCTGCCCAGGCACCTGGTCACGACGCTGGTGGTGGCCGAACCGCAGGTGCCGCAGGTGATCGACGGACTGATCCACGATGACCGGATTGCCGCAGTCACGCTGACCGGCTCCAACCGCGCTGGCGCTGCCGTGGGCGCGGCCGCCGGCCGGGCGTCGAAGAAATCCGTGCTGGAGCTGGGCGGGTCCGACGCCTTTGTCGTACTCGACGATGCCGACCTCGATACCGCCGTTGCCTCCGCCGTCAAGGCACGCTTCCATAACGCAGGCCAAAGCTGTGTCTGCGCCAAGCGCTTCATTGTCTCGGAGGGCATCGCCAAGGCATTTACCGAGCGGTTCGTCCAGGCCACCAAGGCGTTGGTCGTCGGCAATCCGAATGAGGCTGCCACACAGATGGGACCGCTGGCGCGCCCCGACCTGCGTGACGCGCTGGACCAGCAGGTCCGCCGCTCGCTCGATGCCGGCGCCGTGCTGCTGGCAGGCGGCAAGGCCATGGATGGCCCCGGCAACTTCTACGCGCCGACGGTCCTCGGCAATATGCAACCGGGCATGGCCGCGTTCGATGAAGAGACGTTCGGCCCGCTGGCCGCGATCGCGGTAGCCAGGGACGATGCCGACGCAGTGCGCCTGGCCAATGCCACGCCATTCGGGCTGTCAGTGAGCGTCTGGGCGGGGTCGACCCAGCGCGCGCTGGCCGTGGCCCGGAGCGTGACAAGCGGCGCCGCATTCATCAACGCCATCACAGCTTCCGACGCGCGCCTGCCGTTCGGCGGGACCAAGAAGTCAGGGTACGGGCGTGAACTGGCATCCGCCGGGATTCGCGAGTTTACGAATACGCGGACCTATTGGGCGGCGGTGATCTGAAGGTCAGGCCTTGATACTGACACCTGAATCCGCTCAGTATCCGCTCAGTATCCGCTCAAGTTGAGCGGATACTGAGCGGATTCCCGGATTCCTGAGCGGATTCGCTTGGATTTGAGCGGATTTGAGCGGATTTGAGCGGATTTTCTGACTTGCAATCAGATCTGGCCAACCATCGCGATTTCGGCAAACAACTAGGCACCCGCCCCCGGCGACACATGGCGCGCCAGGAAACGGTCCAATTGGCCAGCAAATGCCTTGCTGTCCTGGGGCGAGTACGGCGCCGGGCCGCCGGTATCGATGCCGGACGCGCGCAACTGGTCCATCACGTCACGCATCGTCAGCCGCTCCTGGATGTTTTCGCGGCTAAACCATGTGCCACGTGGGTCAAGCACCTGGGCGCCCTTTTCGATCGCGGCGGCGGCAAGCGGGATGTCGGCCGTAATCACGAGGTCACCGATGTCGACCAGTTCGACGATACGGTTATCGGCGGCGTCGAAGCCTGCCGGCACCTGCAATGACTTGATGAATCGCGAAGGCGGCGTGCGCAGGTATTGGTTTGCTACCAGCGTGACGCAAACGCCGACACGTTGCGCGGCCCGATACAACATTTCCTTGACGACCACCGGGCAGGCGTCTGCGTCAACCAGTACTTGCATTGCGGTATTTCCAGTTCTAAGAGCGGGACGGCGTATATTACCGCGCTGCCCGCGGCCAATCCGCAAACCTGCTCCCCTCTCCCGCGCGCGGGAGAGGGGTTGGGGGAGAGGGCATGAGGTTCTGCTTGCCGCTGATCGCATTTTGAGCCGCTGGCCCTCTCCCCCGCCCCTCTCCCGCAAACGCGGGAGAGGGGAGAACATCAACTACCCCGGAAACACCAGCCGAAACGTCGTCAACCCGTCTGGCACCGATTCGACCTGTACGTCACCATTGTGCAGGTCCATGATGGTCTTGACGATGGACAAGCCGATGCCCGACGACTCACCTGAATTCGCGCGTGCCGGGTCGCCGCGGAAGAAGCGGTCGAACAGCCGGGGCAGATGCTCGGCCGCGATGCCCGGGCCGGGGTTGGTGACTTCGATTTCCACCGTCGCACCAACCTGCCGGCTTCGCAGTGCGATGGTGGCGCCGTCTGGCGAATAGCTGACGGCGTTGGCCAGCAGATTGCCCAGCGCACGCCTGAACAAGGTGGCATCGGCGCCTAGCATGCCATGCGCGTCCACCCGGATCGAGATCTGGCGCGCGTCGGCCAGCAGTTCGAAGTAGTCGGCCTGGCGGGCCAGTTCGTCGCGCAGATCGAGTTCCGTTACCTTCATCGCCACGCGTGCATTGTCGGCGCGCGCCAGGAACAGCATGTTTTCGATCATGCGCGACAGCCGCTCATATTCCTCGACATTCGACGCCAGCAGCGTCTGGTATTCCTCGGCCGACCTGTCGCTCGACAGCGCCACCTGCGTCTGGCCAAGCAGGTTGCCAATCGGTGTACGGAAGTCATGGGCCAGGTCCGCCGAGAACTGCGACAGGCGCTCATAGCGCTCGCGCAGGCGGTCGATCATCCGTTGTAGCGCGCGCGCCAGTTCATCGAGTTCGGCCGGCAGCCTCGCGGGGTCCACCGGCAGCACGCCGCTCGCAAACGTGACGGCCGCGGTCCCAGCCGCAATCCGGCGCAGCGGCGCCATGCCGGCGTGCAATGCCGCGTAGCCCAGCAAACCCGCACCGAGCGCGCCGAGCGCCACGGCAAGGCAGAGCTTGAGCCGATAGTCGCGCAGCAAGGCCACGCGTGACGCGGCCACCTGATAGAGCTCCACCCTTAGCGGCGTTGCGCTGGAGCCGGTCCGCGCCAGCATGGCCAGCCCACGTACCGGAATGTCGCGGCCATTGCTCCAGGTGCGGATGCCGGTCTGGTCGGGCACGACTCCGGTTGCAAGCACTGGCAGGTCCGGTATCGCCCCGGCTGCCGGGCCAGCGCCTGTCAGCACGGCGCCGTTGGCGTCAAGCAGCCGCAGGCCAAATTCCTCATTGCCCGCCACGATGCCGCGGATTTCCTGCCACGGGTCGCCTTGCGTCGAAGGTGGCGTCACCAACTCTGCCAGTTCGCCTCGCGTGCGCACCGCCTTGCGCAGCAGTTCGGAGTCGTCGCGCTCGATGATCTGCATGGCCAGCGCGCGATAGAGATAGAAGCCGACGCCCGCGAATGCACAACCCGCGATCAATGCGAACGCCAGCGCCAGCCGCGCCGTCAGTGAACGCATCGGGTTCACGATTGCCGGATCTCCAGCACATAGCCGATGCCGCGCACGCTATGAATCAACTTCGGGGCGAACGGATCGTCCATCTTGGCGCGCAGCCGGCGGATCGCAACGTCCACCACATTGGTGTCGCTGTCGAAGTTCATATCCCAGACATGCGATGCAATCTGCGTGCGGCTGAGCACTTCGCCATTGCGCCTGGCCAGAAAATGCAGCAACGCGAATTCACGCGGCGTCAGGTCGATGCGCTGGCCGGCACGCATCACGCGATGGCGGATCAGGTCGATCTCCAGGTCGCTCACCTCGATGCGGTCGGCCTCGCGGACCGGCCCCCGGCGCAGCAGCGTACGCACCCGCGCCAGGAACTCAACGAATGCGAACGGCTTGGCCAGATAGTCGTCGCCGCCCAATTCGAGTCCACGCACGCGGTCTTCCACCTCGTCGCGGGCCGTCAGGAACAGCACCGGCGTGTCCTTGCGCTCGCGCAGCTTGCTGAGAACATCCCAGCCGCTCATGCCCGGCAACATCACGTCCAGCACGATCAGGTCGTAGTCGCCCTCGATGGCGTGGTGCAGACCGTCTGCGCCGGTCACGGCCAGGTCGACCACGAAGGCCGACTCGGTCAGCCCCTTGCGCAGGTATTCGCCCGTCTTGGGCTCGTCTTCAATCACCAGAATCTTCATGGGTCCATTCCTCAACCACCAGCGGTGCCGCCGGCCTTGTTGCCGTCACGATATTAGCGACCGTGACGGTCCGCCTGGATGACAAGACTGTAATCGTTTTGACCCCATTGCACTGAGGGGCCACTTTTTAGAATCCGCTTCATTGCCGAACTATCAATGCGCCGCCGGGCGTGAGGAGTAAAGAATGTGGATTGTCAGGCTCGCCCTGCGCCGGCCCTATACCTTCGTGGTGCTCGCGATCCTGCTGTTGCTGGGTGGTCCGGTGGCCATCCTGCGCATGCCCACCGACATTTTTCCGTCGATCGATATCCCCGTGGTCAGTGTGGTGTGGACCTACAACGGCCTGTCCGCGCAGGACATGGCGCAACGCATCGTCACCGGCTATGAGCGTTCGCTGACCACCGACGTCGACAACATCGAGCATATCGAGTCGCAATCGCTGGCCGGCGTGGCCGTGATCAAGGTCTTCTTCCACCCGGGCGCCGATATCAATCGCGCCATTGCCCAGGCCACCGCCGGTGCGCAATCGCTGCTGAAAGCGATGCCGCCGGGCGCCACACCGCCACTGATCCTGAGCTACAACGCGTCCACGGTACCGATCCTGCGCCTGGCGCTCGGCAGCGACAAGCTGCCCGAGCAGGAGCTCTACGACCTTGGCAACAGCTTTATCCGTACCCAGTTGGCCACGGTACAGGGCGCATCGGTACCATTGCCCTATGGCGGCAAGGTGCGCCAGGTGATGGTGGACCTCAATGTTCCCGCACTGCAGGCACGCGGTCTGGCGCCGCTCGATGTGGTCAATGCCATCAATGCGCAAAACCTGATCCTGCCCGGAGGTACTGCCAAGATTGGCGCGCTGGAGTACCGCGTGGACCTGAACGGCAGCACCCAGACCGTGGCGGCCCTCAACGACCTGCCCGTGCGCAGCGGCCCGAATGGCACCGTGTACGTACGCGATGTGGCGCAGGTACGCGATGGCTATGCGCCGCAGACCAATGTGGTGCGGCACGATGGCAAGCGCGCCGCGTTGCTGGAAGTCGAGAAGACCGGCAACGCGTCCACGCTGACCGTGGTATCGCAGATCAACGCCCTGCTGCCGCATATCACCGCCGGCCTGCCGAAGTCGCTGCAGGTGCAGCCGCTGTCCGACCAGTCGGTGTTCGTGGTGTCGGCCATCGACGGCGTGTTGCACGAGGCGCTGATCGCGGCCTGCCTGACCGCCACCATGATCTTGCTGTTCCTGGGCAGTTGGCGCGCCACATTGATCATTGCCGTCACGATTCCCCTGTCGGTGCTGGCCGCGCTGATCGCGCTGGCGGCGCTGGGCGAGACGCTCAATATCATGACGCTGGGCGGCCTGGCACTGGCGGTTGGCGTTCTGGTGGACGACGCCACCGTGGCCATCGAGAACATTGCCCACCACCGCGAAATGGGCAAGCCACTGGAACAGGCCATCCTTGACGGATCGGGGCAGATCGCCCTACCGACGCTGGTATCCACACTTTGCATCTGCATTGTGTTCCTGCCAATGTTCCTGCTCAGCGGCGTGGCGCGCTACCTGTTCGTGCCGTTGGCCGAAGCGGTGGTGTTTTCGATGATCGCGTCCTATTTCCTGTCGCGCACGCTGATTCCCACGCTGGCGCATTACCTGCTGCGTGGCGAGGGTTCGGCACCGCGTGCGCGCGGGCCTGTGGCGCGCTGGTTCAGCGCCGCACATGCCCGCTTCGAGCACGGCTTCGAGCAGGTGCGCAACGGCTACTCGCGCTTGCTGGCAGCCGCACTGGCCGCGCCGCGCCGGACCGTAGTGATCTTCGCGCTGGCCTGCGCCGGCTCGCTGACGCTGGTGCCATTCCTGGGCCAGGACTTCTTTCCATCGGTCGACAGCGGCGAGATACGCCTGCATATGCGCGTACGTACCGGCACGCGCATCGAGGAAACCGCACGCATCACCGATCAGGTGGAAAGCGAGATCCGGCGCGTGGTGGGTCCCGACCACGTGGCCAGCATCGTCGACAATATCGGCCTGCCGGTCAGCGGTATCAACCTGACGTATGACTCCGCACTCCCGATCGGCCCCGGCGACGCCGAGATCCTGATATCCCTGAAGCCCGATGCCGGACGCTCCAGCGTGCTGGTCGACCAGCTCGATACCTCACTGCAGAAGGCATTCCCCGGCGTCAGCTTCTCGTTCCTGCCGGCCGACATGGTCAGCCAGATCCTGAACTTCGGCCTGCCCGCGCCAATCGATATCCAGATCGTGGGCAAGGATGTCGAAGGCAACCGCAAGGTGGCCGACCAGTTGCTGCGCCGCCTGGCCGGTGTGCCGGGACTGGCTGACCTGCATATACAGCAGCCAGCCGACCAGCCGGCACTGACCTTCAGTATCGACCGCACGCGGGCTTTGCAAGCCGGACTGTCGCAACGCGAGGTGGCGCAGAACCTGTTGATCGCGCTGTCGGGCAGCGGACAGACCACACCCAACTTCTGGCTCAACCCGAAGAACGGTGTCAGCTATCCGCTGGCGGTCTCGGTCCCGCAATACGCGATGAACTCGCTGCAAACCCTCGCGAACATCCCACTGGGCCTCGGCGCCAGCACCACCAGCCAAGGTGGGTCCGGCCAACTGGGGCAGTTCGGCACCATCGCGCGGGCCAACCAGCAAGGCGTGGTGTCGCACTACAACGTGCAGCCGGTGCTCGACCTGTTTGGCGCCGTGCGCGGCCGGGACCTGGGTGCCGTGGCCGGCGACGTCCAGCGCATTGTCGATCAGGTACGTCCGTCGCTGCCGGCCGGCTCGGACATCGTGGTGCGCGGCCAGGTGCAAACCATGCACGCATCGTTTGCGGGACTGATCATGGGCCTGGCCGCCGCGATCGTGCTGGTCTACCTGCTGATGGTGGTGAACTTCCAGTCATGGCTGGACCCGCTGGCCATTGTCGGTGCGTTGCCGGTTGCCTTGTCCGGCATGGCCTGGATGCTGTTCGCGACCGATACCACGATCAGTGTCCCGGCCCTGACCGGCGCCATCATGTGCGTGGGCATTGCCACGGCCAACAGCATCCTGGTGGTTAGCCACGCGCGCGAACTGCTGGCCGAGGGCAAATCCGCGCTCGATGCGGCATACCAGGCTGGCCGCGATCGTTTCCGGCCCGTAGCCATGACGGCGCTGGCCATGCTGTTCGGCATGGTGCCGATGGCGCTGGGATCGGGCGGTGCCGGCGCACAGAATGCACCGCTGGGCCGCACCGTGATTGGTGGGCTGGCATTCGGCACGGTGGCCACGCTGGTCCTGGTGCCGGTGTTCTTTGCCGCGCTGCATGCGTGGCTGGCCAAACGTAGCCAACCCACCCCACAACACCCTCCACTTCACGAAGGTCTGGTATGACCCGCACCGATTCCGACATCACCACGCGCGCACCGCGCCGCAACCCGCGTATCGCGGTACTGGCCATGGCCAGCGTACTGGTGGCACTGGCCCTGACCGCCGGCATCGTGCCACGCTGGCGTAGCCACACGGTGTTGCAGCAACGCGCACAGGCCGCGCAGATTCCGCTGGTCAGCGTGGTGCAACCCCGTGCCGCCTCGGCGGTCCATGACATCGCCTTGCCGGCCGATGTGCGCGCGTTCGAGGATGCCGCCATTCACGCGCGCGTCAGCGGCTACCTGCGCCGTTGGTACGCCGATATCGGTACCTCGGTCAAGGCGGGGCAATTGCTGGCCGAGATCGATGCGCCCGAGGTCGCCGACCAGTTGCGCCAGGCGCGTGCAGACGAAGCCACGGCGGCGGCCAACTATGCGCTGGCCCGGACCACGGCACAACGCTGGAAGGACCTGCAGGCATCGAATTCGGTGGCCCAGCAGGAAACCGACCAGAAAGTCGCGGACATGGAGGCCAAGGCCGCGCTGCTGGCCGCCGCGCGCTCCAATACATCGCGACTGGCCCAGCTGGCCAGCTACACGCAGATTCGTGCCCCGTTCGACGGCGTGATCACCGCGCGTAACGTCGATACGGGCGCGTTGATCGACGCTGGTAGTACGTCAAACCAGGGCCGCGAGCTGTTTCATATCTCGGCCGGTGCCCGTCTGCGCGTATTTGCGCAAGTACCACAGAATGCCAGCGCGGCGATCGGTCCCGGCACCCAGGCATGGCTGACCCTGCCACAGACACCGGGCCAGCGCTACCCCGCGACAGTCTCGCGCACCGCCGGCGCCATCGATCCGGTCACGCGCAGCTTGCGCGTCGAGCTCGATGTCGACAACCAGGACGGACGAATCTTGCCTGGCGCCTACGCCGAAGTGCATCTCGATATCGGCAGTGCCCGCACCGGGCTGGACCTGCCCGCCAATACGCTGATGTTCCCCGCAGGCGGCCCGACCGTGGCCGTGGTCGGCACCGATGGCAAGCTTGCGCTGCGCCATATCACGCTGGGGCGCGACTATGGCTCGCATGTCGAGGTCTTGAGCGGACTGGGCGACAACGAGCGCGTGGTCGTCAATCCCGACGACGCGCTGGTGCCAGGCACTGTGGTGCGCGTGGCAGCGCCGGCATCCGGCAAGGGAGATGCAGCATGAAGCGTGCCGCGATATTTCTGGCCTGTGCATGGCTGGCCGGGTGCGCCACTGTCCCGTATCAGACCCCGGAGCTTCCGCTGCCGGCCGCCTATCACGAAGCGCACGGTGCCGGACACGAGGCGGTTGCCCCGGACTGGTGGCGCGCCTACCAGGACCCTACGCTCGATGCCCTGCTCGACCGCATCGACGTCTCCAACCAGACGCTGATCCGGTCTGTCGCGCTGCTACGTGATGCCCGCACCCAGGTAGATGCCGCGCGGGCCGATTACTTTCCGACCATCGGGGCCTCGGCCAGTGTCACCAGCACGCATGTGTCGGCCAACGTGGTCGGTCGCTCGCTGGCGGGCAAGACCACGCCGGATCACCTGATCGGGCTCGGTGCCACATGGGAACCCGATCTGTTCGGGCGCATCGGCAACAACGTTGATGCCGCCAAGGCCCGCGCGCAGGCCAGCGCCGACGATGTGGGCGCGGTGCGGCTGAGCCTGCAGGCGGAGGCTGCGATCGACTATTTCGGGATCCGCTCGCTCGATCGCGAGGCGGCGCTACTGCAGCGCACCGTGGAGGCCTATGCGTCGGTGCTGCAACTGGTGACCAACCGCTATCGGGGCGGCATTGCCGCCGAGGGTGATGTCGCACAGGCACAGGCGCAGCTTGACAGCACGCGCGCGCAACTGGCCGACCTGCAGCTTGCGCGCACCCAGTTGCTTCACGCACTGGCCACGCTGGTTGGCGAACCGGCCACCACCTTCGAGGTGCCTGCCGCCACCGCCGATACCGTCATGCAGCTACCGCCGATACCCGCCGCGGTGCCGTCCGCGTTGCTGCAACGGCGCCCCGACATCAGCGCGGCGGAACGGCGCGTGGCCGCCGCCAATGCGCAGATCGGCGTGGCACGCGCTGCATTCTTCCCAACGTTGATGCTCAACCTGAACGGTGGACTGGAGAGTTCCGGGCTGGCCGGATGGCTGACCGCGCCAAGCCGCTTCTGGGCGGTCGGGCCGGCCATCGCGGCTACGATCTTCGACGGCGGAAAGCGCCAGGCCGGGGTGGACAGTGCGCGCGCCCGCTTCGATGCCAGCGCGGCCGACTATCGCGAGACCGTGCTCAAGGCGGTACAGGATGTGGAAGACAACTACGCCGCCACCCGCATACTCGGCACTGAAGCGGCCAGCCAGCAAGCGGCGGTCGATGCTTCGCAGCGTGCGCTGCAACAGGCCACCGACCGTTACCGCAAGGGCGCCGCGGCCTACCTCGATGTCAATGTGGTGGAAGCCACCACGCTGGGCAACGCACGCGCACTCGAAGCCGTGCATCGCCGGCAGCTGGCAGCCAGTGTCTCGCTGTTTCGCGCACTGGGCGGTGGTTGGACGGCATCCGAACCACCCGGAAACTAGCCGCCACGGAGAGACTATGCCCCGGCGTCATGCCGGGCCGAGTCCACGATGCCCAGCGCCTCGGCCTTGAGCACGAAATCCGCCAGCGAGCGCGCCCCCATCTTCTTCATGGCCTGGGCGCGGTGGATCTTGATGGTGATCTCGCTTAATGCCAGTTCCCCGGCAATCTGCTTGTTCAGCAAGCCGCGCACCACGTACGCCATGACCTCTTTCTCGCGCGGCGTGAGTTCGTCATAGCGGACCCGCAAATCGGCCTCGTAACGATCTGACTGGCGGCGGGCCTCGTCACGCGCGAGCGCGTTTTCCACGGCGTCGAGCATGTCCTGGTCGCGAAACGGCTTGGCCAGGAAATCCATCGCACCAGCCTTCATGGCCCTGACCGACATGGCGATATCGCCGTGGGCGGTCATGAAGATAATGGGGATCT
Organism: Cupriavidus sp.; assembly: GCF_057315035.1. NCBI lineage: Bacteria > Pseudomonadati > Pseudomonadota > Betaproteobacteria > Burkholderiales > Burkholderiaceae > Cupriavidus > Cupriavidus sp. The sequence continues at coordinate 172,401 of NZ_DBHKYV010000009.1, forward strand.
GCATCCGGCTCGCCGCGAACTGCTCCTGCACGGCCAGTCCACTCTGGCCCTTGAGGCGCACATCGAGGATCAGGCAACTGGGCAACTCCGGCCGTGGCGCCGCCAGGAATTCCGTCGCCGACGCGAACGCCTCGACCTGGTAGCCGACCGAGCGGAGCAGCATGGACACCGCGCGGCGCATGGATTCATCATCGTCAACCACATAGACCATCGATTGCCCGTTGCCGGATGAGCTTGCTGTATTCATGTTTCGCTTTCGTCCCGGGGCGTCTGCTGGCGATGGGAAAAGGAACCCGACGCCACCTCCTCCAGGAAAACCTGGAGCTTCGCGCCGTCCACCGGCTTGCTCAGGCACGCCATGGCGCCCGCACGCATTGCCTCGCGCTGGATGGCTTCAGTGCAGAACGCGGTGATGAATATTACCGGAACCTCGCTACCCTGCGCGTTCAGCGCGCGCAGCATCTGGAGCCCACTCATTCTGGGCATCTGGACGTCCGACACGATGCACGTTACGGTGACGTCGCTCGCCGTGTCCAGAAATGCCTGTGCGGACGCATAGGTATGCGCCTCCCAACCCAGCGAACGGACCAGTCGGGAAGTCGCAGCGCGGATGGAATCATCGTCGTCAATGATTGCGACAACCAGTTTCTTGGCCAAAGCCGGCACCTCACTACAGTCTTGTGATGCCATGGTATCGGGCTCCGCCTGCTCCCAACACTATGCCTTCGTATAGGAAAACGGGGGGCCGGAGCCGCTGGTTTTCTCCCGCGTGCGGGAGAGGGGAGCACAACTGCCCTCACCTATACCTTGGTTTAAGGCCGTACCACCTAGTCGGCAATTGTGGGCACCCATGCCCGCTCCTACGATTCCAGTCAACAGGATCGAACCACAGGGGAACCACATGGACGAGCACGAAAACCTCTTGCTGATGTACGGCTGGATAGCCCTTGCCGTCCTTAACCTGGTCCTGATCGCCATTGCGTTCATTCGGTTCGCCCAGTGAATTCGAACTTGCGTATCCCGGAGCAACCCATGAAAGTTGAAGCGCCGATCGATCTCGACCTCGCCGAGCCCGTACCCCGAACCCCGCCGCCGCAGCACCGCATCGTCGCGGCGCAGGCCCCGGAGTTTGTCCTGCGTGAAAGCCAATGGCGCCAGGCGCCCCATGCCGGCACGCGGCCCGACGCCATCGTGGTATCGCGCTGGAGCTGCGATGGCAGTGCACCGCTTGAGGTGTCCCATCCGGGCGATCCCACGCAGCATTGCATCTCGCTGAGCCTGCGTTCCAGTTCGATCCGCTTCCTGTGCGGTGGCATGCCGGTAGTTGACGGTCGCCTGAGCGCTGGCGCGGTCCAGGTCACGGCGCCAGGCACCGCCACGCGCGCCGTGTATGCATCGGCCAGCGATGTGCTGCACCTGTTCGTTCCGCAATCGGTACTGGCCACCTGCTACGCCGACCAGTTCGGTCACGCGCACGAGGGCGAATTGCTGCTGGACGATCCGTTCATCCACGCCGACCCCGCGCTGGAGCGGCTCGGACAGGCCCTGGCGGTCGCCCATTCGCAGGACCCCGGACTTGGACGCATCTTCGCGGACAGCGTGGCGCTGGCTATCGTGGCCCGCGTGGTGGCCAACCACTTCCAGCGCGCGGCCACGAGCCGGCACGCGCGCACCGCGTTGCCGCAATGGCGGCTGCGGCGCGCCATCGAGTACATCGACGCCAACCTGTCCACGCCGATCGGGCTAGCCGATATCGCCGCCAGCACCGGCCTGACCCGCATGTACTTTGCCGCGCAGTTTCGCGTGACCACCGGCATGCGGCCACATGAATACCTGGTGCGCCGGCGCATCGAGCATGCGCAGGACCTGTTGCGCCAGGCCCACGGCAGCGTGCTGGAAGTGGCCATGCGCTGTGGCTTTCGCTCACAAGCCCATTTCACGACAGTCTTCAAACGCCTGGTTGGCGACACGCCCTATTGCTGGCGCGTCAAGGTCACCTCAACGCCCGGGAGTTCCCATGCTTGATACGCTCAGTATTGCCCATGCCGAAGTCGACGACCCGCACAGCACGACTGACACGTGGATGAGCACCATCGCCCTGTTGAAGCCGCAGCATCACACGCTCACCTATTCCGCCGATGACAACGCGCTGCGCGCCCATGCCCCGATTGTCAGCGTTATCGAGCGCCCCAGCGCCGCGATGGCCGTGGTGAGCTGGCGCGATGCCACGCATTGTCGCTATGGCGAGCAGGTCTGGGCGGCGGGTGTGGCCCGCGAGGACGGGGTGTGCGCACTGACCGGTCGACCTATCGCACGATCCGATGCGGTGTTCCGCCCGCAACGTGCAAAACCCCCGGCGCTCAACGCCGAGGCCATGATCCTGGCCTCGGCCATGGAAGGCGCATGCGCCATCAACGCACCGGTCGCCGATGACGGACAACCCCCGATCCGTTACCGATCCAACGCCAGGTAACGCCACCGCCGCCAGTGGCTAATGACCAGAGCCGACGCCCTCTCGATGAGAGGGCGTTTTGCTTCCCGGCGAGGTTGCTTTCCGAAATGCATGGACATTTCCTATACCTTCATATGATTCCTCGACCAGTCATTCAGGATTACCATCACGATCGGACCATGGTCCCGATCATGGGCATGGCGCGCACAAGAGAATCGCAAACGAGTGGAAGGGGCATGCGCAACGCAATCACCAACCGGCTGCTGATCGGCACCGCGGGCATCATCTGCCTGGCAGTGTTCCTGATCGACGCCTTCACCGCGCTCGACTTCGCCATTGCGGTGGTCTACGTGCTGGTGATCCTGCTGGTAGCGCTGACTGGCTCGATACGGGCCACGCGCATGACGGCCGGGATCTCACTGGTGCTGACAGTGGTGGCTTTCGGCTTCTCGTCGAATCCGGATGCGGACCATGGCCAGCTGGCGCGCTTTGCATTCTCGCTGCTGGCAATCGGCACCACCACGCTGCTGGCCCTGCGCAACCTGGCCGACATGGCGCAACGGCGTCACGCCGAAGCAGCATTGGCGCGTAGCGAGGCGTTCCTGGCCGAAGCGCAACGGCTTAGCCAGACTGGCAGTATCGCGATCCGGATACCTTCGGGCGCGATGATCTGGTCGGATGAGGCTTACCGGATTTTCGGGTACACGCGCGCCGACGCCGCGCATCTGAGCATGATCATGACGCGCGTCCATCCCGACGATCTTGCCGAGGTGCAACGCGTGCATGCCGCCATGCTGGGCGGCACGCCGTCCGTCGATCTGCGCCATCGCCTGTTGCACCCCGACGGGGCCATCCGGCACGTGCACCTGGTGGCGCGCCGCAGTGCCACCGATGGCGACCAGCATGAATAAGTGGGGGCGCTGATGGATATCACCGATGCCACCGCAACCCAGTTGGCACTGCACCGGACCATGGCCGAACTCGCACATGTGGCACGCGTGACGACGCTGGGCCAGTTGGCTGCTTCGATCGCGCACGAGGTCACGCAGCCGATTGCGGCCATCGTGACCTGTGGCAGCTCGGCGCTACGCTGGTTGCAACGCGACCAGCCCGATATTGCCGAAGCCTCGGATTCGATCGAGCAGGTAATTCGCGACGCTACCCGGGCCAGCGACATCATTCGGCAGATTCGCGCCATGGCGCAGAAATCCGAGCCCAACTACGTGGAAATCAGCGTGGACCGGCTGGTTACCGAATCGCTGGAACTGGTGCAACGCGAACTGCAAGACCATCAGGTCTCCGCGGTTCTCGACCTGGACACGGCGTCCGCCCAGATCCACGGCGACTGGACCCAACTGCAGCAGGTACTGATCAACCTCATGGTGAACGCCGCACAGGCCATGTCCCGGGTTGCGGGCCGCCGCCGCCTGACGCTGGCCAGCCGCGCCATGCCCGACAACTCGGTACTGCTGATCGTCACCGATACAGGCCCCGGCATAGCCGACACCGATATGGATCGCCTGTTCAACCCGTTCTTCACCACCAAGCCCGATGGGATGGGCATGGGGCTGTCGATCTGCCGCAATATCGTGGAGTCGCACGGGGGCAGCATTGAAGCGCAGACACCTCCGGAAGGCGGGGCAAGGATGATCGTGCGTTTGCCATTGCATGCGGCAGCAGGGGCGCAGCCCTCCGGCAAAGCAGCCTGAGCATCGCGCTCAGACCCCTGCCCAGAGCACCGTCACATATGCCATGCCGCAACATGCCGCACAGACGCACAGCCAGGCCAGCGCAACCCTGACCTCGGCCACGCCGGCGCAGGTATTGCGGCAGCCCGGCCCCTCTTCACGTGTCGCGATCATGGTGAACTCCTCGATACCTTGCATTAGTGGCGGAGGACCTGCATCGCAAGCCCATGAACACATGGTAGGCAGCATGGTCACGCAACGCATTCGTACCTCGGTTGCTTTGCGCTAGTCGATTTGTTGCACCTCCTCATCCTTTGGTTTGGCCCGTCGCCACTGACCGGCCTATCCACTCCCTCATTTCCATGCGGCGACCGATCCCACGCATGGGTCTGGTGAACGCCGGCCGCTGACTGCGCGGCAATTGTCTGCAGCATCCACGCAACGCATGACCTTCCTTGCGGCATCGAAAATCAACGCGGCAACAGCCTGAATCCGACCGATTGTTCCATTCCCGCGAAGGTTCCATGCGCAGAACTGTCATGTATCTGACATCGATCGGGCTGCGACCGGCGCCACACAACGGAGTGACGATCCTCGTCACCGCCGCTGCAAAACTCTGTCACCCAGGCCGCCAGATAATGACAATTGACATCTATTTCGGCGGCTAACAATAATCGGCGCGGCTACAGGGAATGGGCCTTTTTCCGGCAAATGCAACGCAGCAGTGCACGCTCCGGGAATAAAAACGAAAGATGGAATCGACACGGTTCCGATAAAAAGAAGGGTCAAACGTCATGAATATCCGCGCGCATTGCCGTGGGCCAGCCGCATTGCTGGCCGCCGTCCTGATGGTCACTGCCTGCGGCGGAGGAGGCGACAGCGCGCCACCTCCAGCCGCTACGCCAGCCGAAGCCTTTACGCCACTGTTCGCCGCCGACACCCCGCTGATGGAGCAGATCCAGTATCGCGAAGCCGATGGCACACTGGTGACGCTGATGGGTTCGCGCCCGACCGAACGGCACGCGCGCGAACGCGGCGAGGCGTGGGACGCGCCCGATGCCGGCCCTGGCCGCTACCTGACGTTTCCGACCTTCTATTTCCAGAACCGCACCTTCGGGCTCGAGATTCGCGATCACGTGCCGGCCGGGCAGCAACGCATCGAGATCTACCTGCGTGTGAACCAGGGCATCTTCGATGGCACCACGTTCAGCCTGTTCCGCAATGTGCTCGACCCCACGGTACGCGACTATGGCTGGTCACTGAACTACGGCTTCAACAACCCGAAGGAAGGCGGCCTGCCAATCTGCCGCGAGGGCCAGCCGCGTGAAGACTGCATGATGGTAGTCGACTCCAACTGGCGTACCGACCCGCACAGCCCGCTCAAGGTCGGCGACAAGATCGAACTGGCACCCGCGCCGCGGCTCAAGCGCGACCCGGTCGTCGATGGCGGCGGCAGCCGCTACTACTCGTTCGAACAGCTTTATGTGGTGGGCGTGGGCATGCGGCCCTGGTATGGCATTGCGCCAAACCTCGACTCCGAACCACTACCCGACGATACGCTGCTCGGTGGCCAGGCCAGCATCTCGTACAACTACTCCGAAGAGCCGATGCGGGTGTTCCAACAGATGGCCAACAATATCGGCATTACCAATACGCAGCGCTTCGTGGAAGGGCGTCGCCTGTTCCATACATCGTTTGCCGATGGCACGCACTCGGAGCACGACAAGGACAACCCGGTCTTTACCGCGCATATCGGCCAACTCGGCGCACGCTACAACCAGCCGCGCTGTATCGAATGCCACACCAACAACGGACGCAGCAAGCCATTGGCATTGGGCGCGAAGCTCGACACCATGTCTTTCCTGACCGCCAACGCCGATGGCAATGGCGTGGACCCGGTCTACGGCCACAACGTGCAGCAGCACGCGCAGGATGCCAAGGCGCCCGCCTACGACGTCAGCCTGCAATCCTATGAAACCACGGTGCGTACCCTGCCCGACGGCGAGAAGGTGGAACTGGTGAAGCCCGTGTTTGCGTTCAAGGGCCCTACCCCGGCGCGATTCTCGGCCCGTCAGGCCGCACAGGTCATTGGCATGGGCCTGCTCGAAGCCGTCCCCGAGGCCAGCATCATGGCCCAGGCCGATCCGGACGATGCCAACGGCGATGGCATCCGGGGGGTTGCCAACCTCGTGGTCGATCCGCAGACCGGCAAGACGCACCTGGGCAGGTTTGGATGGAAGGCATCGAAAGGCAGCATCCGGCAACAGGTAGCCGACGCACTGATCAAGGACCTGGGTGTCACCTCGCCGATGTTCCCGGACTACAGTTGCCAGCGCGGTGCGGCCAACTGCCACACATCGACGGCGGCCACCTCGGTCAGCGAGAACGAGTTGCAGCGCCTGACCAACTATCTGTCGCTGATTGGCGTCCCGGCCCAGCGCAAGCTGCGCAGCGGGTTTCCCGATGGCATCCGCGTGTCGCCGGAACATGATGTCGACCCCGCGCAGATCGCCCGCGGCAGCGACCTGTTCACGCAGACACGTTGCGTGGCGTGCCATACGCCGACCATGAAGACCGGCAACACGCATCCGTTTGCCGAACTGCGCGAGCAGACCATCCATCCGTACTCGGACCTGCTGCTGCATGACATGGGTGCCGGACTGGCCGACACGCTGGCAGAGGGACGCGCCTATCCGAGCCAATGGCGTACCGCACCGCTGTGGGGGATCGGCTCGCTGCGCTTCGTCCAGGGTGGCGACACCAGCGTGCGCCTGCTGCACGATGGCCGTGCGCGCACCATCCCCGAGGCGATCCTCTGGCATGGCGGCGAAGCCACCGACAGCCGCACGCGCTATGAAGGCCTGCCAAAGGCCGACCGCGACGCCATTACCGCGTTCCTGCAATCGCTGTAAGCCCATTCAACGGCTCACCGGCTCACCGCTTCATCGATTCACCTGCCCTCCCGCCACGTCGCTTCAGACGCGCGGCGGGCAGGCTTGCATCGCTTCATTCGGAATGTCTCATGCTCATGCAAATCCTGCGCTGCCGCCTGCTGGCGCCGCTGTTGATGGCCCTCGCGCTGGGCGCTTGTGGTGGTGGCGGCGACGGCGCCTCGCCATCGGGAGCCAATAACGGCACCAATGGAACCAACGGCAATAGTGGCGTCAGCACGCCCACTACGCCCCCCGCCGCCACGCCAGGCGTCACCAAAAGCGCCAAGCGCGGCATTGCCTACGACCTGGCCAGCCAGGCCGATTTCGCTGCGTTGGCGCCGGGCGTCTCATGGTGGTACAACTGGGCCGCCAAGCCAAATGCGGCGGCGCCACCCGAGACGCGCACCGGCTACGGCATGGACTACATCCCCATGCTATGGAACGACTATGCGTTCGATGCCAACGCAGTCGAGACCTACCTGCTGGCCCATCCGGAGATCAAGTACCTGCTCCTGATGAACGAGCCCAACCTGACCGACCAGGCCAACCTGTCGCCAACGGCCGCGGCAGCCGCCTGGCCGCACTATGAAAGCGTTGCCGCCCATACCGGGGTGAAGCTGGTGGGACCCGCCATCACATGGGGCACGATGCCTGGCTATGAAGACCCCGTGGTGTGGCTCGATGCGTTCTACACCGCCTACCGTGCCGCCAACGGCAATCGTGATCCCAGGATCAACTACCTGGCGTTCCACTGGTACGACTATGGGCTGGGCGGCCAGCTCGACCGTCTGGCCAAGTACGGCAAGCCATTCTGGGTCACCGAGTTTGCCAACTGGCACGCCAATGCCGATGGCGCGCAGATCGACACGCTCGACAAACAGAAGCAGCAGATGCGCGAGATGGTGGCCACATGCGAACAGCGCACCGATGTATTCCGGTATGCGTGGTTCACGGGACGGTGGCGACCCGACCCACATTTCACGAGTCTGCTGGCAGCCGATGGCGAGTTGACGGAACTGGGGCGCTACTACCTGAGCCTGCCGTTCTGAGCGCGGCAACCCCCGTTCCAATTCGCGGAACATCCATGTAAATCACGGCGTCTCGCCCAGAATCGATTGCAGGCCGGCTGCTTGCCGCGTCCGGTGCAACGATAACGAGGAGACGACGATGACATTGCAGATGCGAAGCGCGGCCACACGCGCATGGCGTGGCGTGCATTGGCTGCTGTGCATGATGGCATGCATGGCCGCCTTGACTGCCTTGACCGCCTTGAGCGCCACGGCCGTTCATGCGCAATACCCCGACCGCCCGATCAAGCTCGTGGTGGGTTTTCCGCCCGGCGGCGGCGGCGACCTTTACGGCCGGCTGATCGCCGATCAGCTCTCGCGCAAACTGGGCCAGCCCGTGGTGGTGGAGAACAAGGGTGGTGCCGGAGGCATGATGGCGGCCGAGCAGGTCGCCCGCAGCAAGCCCGATGGCTATACGTTGCTGATGGGCATGAGCAGCAACATGTCGCTGGCGGCCGCCATCCGCGGCAAGGAACTGCCCTATCGGGTGCCTGAGGACTTCGTGGCCATCGGCATGCTGGTGCAGGCGCCGCACGGCCTGTTTGCCTCATCCGACCGCTACCAGACCGCGCAGGCCGCGCTGACCGATGCCAAGGCACGCCAACTCAGCTACGGATCGTCCGGGCCGGGCAGCGTGGGCTACGTGACGATGGAGATGATCAAGGCCAAGGCCGGTGTCGACATCTCGCCGATTCCCTACCGTGGTTCCGGTCCCGCCATCACCGATCTGCTCGGTGGCCACACCGACCTGTTCTTTGCCACCGCGCCGCCGATCATGGGCCAGGTCAAGGGCGGCAAGCTGAAACTGCTGGCACTGACCGGAGAACAGCGCACACCGGCATTCCCCGATATCCCGACCTTCCGCGAGCTTGGCATCGATGTCACCGTCACCCAGTGGTATGGGCTGGTGGCGCCGGCAGGCACTCCCGACGCCATCGTGCAAAAGCTGTCGCGCGCGGTATCCGAAGGACTTGGCAATGCCGAGTTGCGCCGCGTGGTGCGCCAGGACGGCGCCCGTGAAGTCGACATGCCCACCGACCGCTTCCGCCAGTACATCATCGATGACATTGCGCGCTATCGTGCCGGCATCAGCGACAAACTGCTGAAGACCATGGAGGTCAAATGAACGCGCCCCATCCTTCTGCCTTGCCGCAACATCTGACCCGCGAACTTGTTGCGCATAGCCTTGCCATAGCCAACGGCGACCTGCCTTCCGACGTGGCGCGCATTGCAATGCATAGCCTGCTTGACTGGCTCGCCGTGGCGCGTGCCGCGTGGCAAGCGGCGCCGGTGCAGATCCTGCTGGCGGAACTGCGCGATGAAGGCGGCACGCCCAATGCCACCCTGCTCGACGGATCGCGGGCCAGCGCGGTACAGGCCGCGTTGATCAATGGCACGGCATCGCACGTGCTCGACTTCGATGATGCCCACCTGCAGTCGCGCGTGCATCCGTCCGTGCCGTTGTGGCCAGCCATCCTGGCGCAAGCAGAAACCGGGCGGCATAGCGGCGCGCAAGCGCTGGCCGCATTCGCCGCCGGCGTGGAACTGCAGAGCCGCGTGGCGTCGTGGATGGGCGAAGACCACTACCGGCTCGGCTGGCACAACACCGCCACGCTCGGCACCCTGGGCGCCACCGTCGCCGTAGCGTCGATGCTCGGACTCGATGTAGAACGCACCTCGCATGCAGTAGGCATCGCCGCCACGCAGGCCGGCGGCATGCGGGCACTATTTGGCACGATGTGCAAGCCGCTGCATGCTGGCCAAGCGGCGGCCGTGGGCCTGCGGGCCGCACGGCTGGCCGCACGCGGCTTTACCGCAGTGCCCGATATCCTCGAACGCGCGCAGGGCTTTGCCGCGTTATACGCAGACGACTGGAATCCGGCCGGCATCTGGCACGACGCGGCAACCTCACGCGTGCACGGCATCGTCTACAAATACCATGCGTCGTGCTATGGCACGCAAGCTCCCATCGAAGCCTGCCTGCAGTTGCGGCACGATCATGGCATTGCACCAACCCAGATCGACTCAGTAGACATCGCCATCGAACCTCAGTACCTCGACGTCTGCTGCATCGCGAGCCCCGGCACGCCGTCTGAAGCCAAGTTCAGCATCGCCCATATGGCCGCACTGGCCTTGTCGGGCCAGAGTACCGTTGCAGCAGACAGTTTCTCTGCCGCGCTCCAGGATCCGGCATTGGTGGCTTTGCGTGGCCGCATCCGCGTACATGGCGACCCGGCGATGGCGCGCGCCAACGCCCGGGCCACCGTAACGCTGGCCGATGGCAGCAGACATCACAGCCATAGCGACGCGAGCCGTCCTGAAACCGATCTTGACCGGCAAGAAGCGCGGATCGCCAGCAAGGCGCGCAGTCTGCTGACACCTGATCTGGGGTCCGCAAGGACCGAAGCACTGGTTGCGGCCGTGTTGGCATTCGATACGCTGGATGAAGCCGTGCACTGCCTTGCACCGTTGCGCCAGTAGCCATCATCAAAGTAAAAAAAATCATCGCCGATTTCGGGGGAAGGCCGCTCGGATCTTGAGAAACGGTGGTAGTCATCGCGGAAGCCATACGCCATGCGTTTGATTACCTTGATCCGGTTGTTGATGCCTTCCACCAGATTGCTGCCTAGGGGCCAGCGCGCCTGGGGCAGAATGCCTGGCAGGTACGTCCGCAACCGACGCGCGAACTGGCACAACTGGCCGATCCCGAGGGCCGAGATCGGCCATGAGCTGCCACCCGGTGGAAAGCTAGTCAGTGGCCGAATCCGGTACAGAACCCGACGTTCATAAGCAGGCAGCGGCCTCAAACGTACTTGCGGCGATGGTTCCCGAAGCCCTGCCTTGTCCCCCCTGGATGGTCACAACGGACTGGTTCAATTTCAGCTCTTGGTTGCGCCCGACCACGATAAGCCCGTTCCATAAGTCTGGCGCAATGCTCCAAGTACCGGCGATTGCGAGCCGCGGCATCGCTGCACAGTACATCCAGGTTACGCGTCAATAAATCCTAGCAACAGAGTCAAGCGCGCAGGTTCACCTCTAGTCCCGAGCCAGAAACGCTGGCAGTCCATCTGGAAAGGCAGCGCGAGGTGCCAGACTATCAAATGAGAAATTTCCTTTAACCCCGTAATCCGGAAGCGGTACTTCCGCAAAACACGTTGGCGCCTGCGACAGCCGGTCTTGGCGCAACAAGCTCAACCATTTTACGAAAAATGCCAAAGCAAATTTCCCTCTATAGCGTTCGGCGGGGTCGAATGCTTCAAACTCTTCACGCCAGCGGACAACTTCTTCTTCAGTCGGTTCGCGCTCCAACTTTATAATTTGGTCGACCGGTATTCCAGCGGAAGTTACACTATCAATGCCAACATTGGCTAGCATGTTAATCCCGGGCGGGATATCCTCAGTTCTTCGTATTTTTTCGCGGGCGGCGATGAAAGCTCTGAAGTTCAACTCCTTCGTAACATCCAAAAAACTGTTATACGTCAACTTAAATATTTCAATTATTCTTTTACGAATAGATAAATATCCATTGCAATGGAATTCGACTTTTAATAATTCCTCAAGTAAATTATTACAAACCAAGTAGCTTTCCACCGAATATTTTTCGGTCATAAATAGCTTTTCGTGCGCCGCTCGGTCCTGAAGATCATCAAAATCCCGATCTACAAAAAAGTACACCCGCTGCCCAAGTCCGGTTAAATCTCGCTGCAATGAATCGAACAATTGCAAATTGGACCGCTTATTCTTAGAAACATATGGCTCATACGCGACGTCAAATGCTATTCGCCTTATCCAATGATCATAAATTATTTTGTCATCACGCCCCTCAAAACTAAATATTTTAATGCCTTCAGGAACGGAGGATGAGAAGGTCGCGAACTCAGTTTTATCCACTGCTGATGATTTTGTTGAGCCACGGATCCTTTGAAAATAACTATCTTTCGCGGCGCTATCGTTATCAGCATCAACACTCATATTAAGCCCCGTGATCATCAAGATTCATGTCATTTTCTTTCAAGGCACGATTGACGTTAGGCACAATCCGGAAACGCAAGGATCCGGCGAAAGGCTCTAACTCGTTATCGAAAATAAATGGCGAATGAGTAATCGCGATGACTTGCCGGCAACTTGGAGCTTTCAAGACGTCTAGCAATATCTGTCGCTGCCAGTCGAGTGAAAGCGAAAGTTCTGGCTCGTCAATAAGAACTATTTTTGGTCCTGGATATAGATACAATCGAGCAAACAGCGACATCATCTGCTTTTCTCCCGAAGACAGCGATTCCAGAGGGACATCGTCGCCCGTTACGATGCTCTTCACTGTCACCTCAAGATCTCGGCGATTGAAGTCCAGTTTTTTACTATCGAAGGCGTTTTCAACAGGAGATGTGAACTCATCTACTGACTCATCGTCGCCCGATAAATATTTGTTGCAACTGCTGATGAAGGCCTGTACGAGTTCCTCGTAGCCCCGCGTTTCCAAAATAACCAGATTCAGTTGGTTAAGAAAATACTTTAAAAACGGTTCCGCATCTTCGGGAATTTCATTGTTGTAAACAGCATCCAGATTTGGCGGCGCAAAAAAACTATAGGGTCCTCTCCGAAGTTCCCGCGAAGCATCTTTTATTCGAGAGAAGAAGATATCAAGGGATTCGCGCGACGGCAGCTCAGTTGTTGCACTATTAGCACTATCTCGGTATTTTCCGGATATTAGATCGTTAATGACATTGGCACTTACTTTCCCATACCCCTGATTAGATGTGTAAAGCATCTCAGAATAGATCGCACGAAGGCGCTCTGAAATATCGCTTAGCCCAAACTGTATATCGGCAGAATATAAGCCGCTTCGCGCGACCCCCAATCTGGATAGCACACTTTTCTTCTTCTCCCCACGACGGGTGTCAGGGAAAGGAAGCGATAGCTCGATACGGCGATATGTCGGCAGATAAACGATCTCAAAATTCGCGAGAATGATTTTTAGCTGATTTCGAATATCATTGATTCTGAAATTTTGATCGGCCAGGTGTTTGGCGAGACGTTCGCAGTGGCTTCTAGTTCCCGCGTAGTCATAACCCATTTTAGCGTTGATTGCCGAAAATGTTGGGTCATCGACAAGTTCAGAATAGCTGAGCGTGTGAATAGGACCTTCTATTAGCGTTAGAAGCGCCATGGGCTGAATATCCCATGCCTTTGCGCGAACAGCAATCTCGCTGCCGAGTACAAAATCTGCGAGCTGCTCTATGTCGCGTCTAAAGAGCTCGAATTCAAATAAATGCCCAGACAATCGGCAAGTTATTTTCTCGAAATCTAACCCAATGAAACGACTAAATTGCCCGCGAAGGAATGCATCTAATGCGGCGATTAGTGTAGTTTTCCCTGATCCATTCCGCGCAATAAGTACCGTCGCAGCATACTTCGACGACAAACTCACCGAGCGATACCCGTACAGTCCCTCAATTGAGAAGTGCTCAACGATTGAAGGTTTCATAGCCGACTGAGTCGCGCCTTCCTGACTGTGTTGTTCCATCCGCAAAGCCTCCTTTTCATAATCACGAGCATACAACATTTGTAGCCGGCAACGATGTCGATTATGCCTCCGACTGGCGCTATGTTACCGATGCGACAAAATGACTCGAGTAGGGTGATGGCTGCCTAAAAATTCATGCCACGGGAACAAGTCGCTTCCCCGACCTGTGATTTCCCAAGTCTAGTCTCCCCGAGATCCAAGGGATGCTAATGTACTTTTTGAGCGGCTGGTTCCCAGCCGATAGCCGCCCCCAGTATTGGGTTAGTCGAGCGGCCGAGAAGGGTCGTCTTCTGCCCTACGCGGACCAGTCCAGGAGGAACGCTCGATTGTGCTCGGCGTCAGGCCGCACCCGGCCAGGAGCGGCCAGTCGTCGTTCGCACGATAGCTGACAGGTACCTGCTAGGAAACGGCCGTCTGCGTCGCTACGCTCCCGCCATCCAACGCCCGGCGCACGCAAATATTGGCTCCCTCGCAGGGTCCCCCACCAATGACAAAATATTCACTACTGTTGGTGGGCTTCTCGTTTCGCGGGACCGGGCCGCCGATCCGTCCGCATGTCTGCCTTGCCCCTGATCTCGCGCCTCATCGCCGCC